>NZ_JACJPC010000061.1:0-28302 GCF_014695875.1 Leptolyngbya sp. FACHB-541
ATGTCGGGCAAAAAGTGCCGCCACTTAAACAGGGATGAAGTAGACATAGAAAATCAGGTGCAAGAGTTTAAGCTATCCCACCTTACCATTGACCGATTTTTGCGACACAACCGGCTGACCTACCTCACCACTAACTGGTTTTTGCGACACAACCAGTTTTTCTTGAAATGGAGTGAGAATTGCAGTCTTCACCAAGAAATTTGATTGTGAGCATACTGGACGATTTTACCTTGATATTCCGCAGTAATCGTCACATTTGACAAATCAACATAGCGAATCTTACCTCCCTGTTGCAGAGTTGCCAACATGCCAACGGAGTCTCTAAACGGGACATAGGGATCAGGACGGTGAGTTGATACAAATCAATCTGCTCTTGCTTGAGCCATTGTAAACTTGCCTCATAACTCTGGCGCAGACGAGTGGGGCTGCCGTCGGCTAATATTACCACGGTAGTTGAATTGGCGTACCGAACCTCCGCATTTCAGCAAAGAACTTGCCCTGCGAACCTCCATCCGGTAGAGTTGCTAAATATACGGCTGTCTCGGCTCCCTCCTCAGCGGTAAATAGGGCATTAGCGCCTCCCATGTCTGTCTTTAGCCAACCAGGGGAATAGGTATTGATTAGAACATTTGTCGCTTGAAGCTCTTTGGCAAGGATAGCAGTCACCGCATTGAGCCCCACCTTAGAAATTCGGTATGAGGGAACGATTGGGTAACTGTCTTCACCTATCAAACTGAGCGATGCCATCTCCGTTGTAACATTGACAATTCGACCGTAATTCTGCTGTTTCATGAATGGAATTAGAGCTTGGCAGAGTTGAATGACGGCTACAACATTGGTGGTGAAAGTAGAGAGTACAGTTTCTGTCTGAGCAGTGAGCAAACTTGCTTCTTCTACATGTCCCGATGAATTCACTCCCGCGTTGTTCACTAGAATGTCAACTTTGCCGTAGGTGTTTCTTAACCACTCAACAAACTGTTGAATACTTTGAGCATCCGTGACATCTAGCGTGTGATAGTCTGCCTGTATTCCCTCAGCTACCAATTGGTCTTTAGCAGCTAATCCTTCTGTCTCTCGACGGCTTGTGATGATCACTTTGATGTCTGGTTTTTGCCCTAGTTTACGGGCAATCGCGTACCCCAATCCTCGATTACTACCTGTGACAACTGCAATTTTAGGCTGTTCCGTCATGGTAATCCTCCTTGAATGTTGGAGCGTTAAACGTTCTTGTTGAGCAGTGGTTTCTAGTGAAATTGCAGCAAAGCTAGAGGCAGTTAAGGCTGAGCGGCACCCACTGTAGGTTTAATCCAACGGTGAGCTTGACCCATAGCCAAGTCACGGAGGACTGGCAACACAGCGTCACTATCAATGCCTCGCACTTTGGCACCGTCTGAGGTCAGCACGCTGTTCAAGGTACCCTCAATTTCTGATATACCATCGCTTACGTCTTGTCCCGTTTGCAGCAGAACATAGGGCGATCGCTCGATCGATTCATCATCAAAATCGCCATGAACGCGCCAATCTGCAACTGGGACGTAGAGCCCATTCGGTTCGCTGGCGGCAATTTGCTTTTTCGACTTCTGCTTTTCAGGGGTCAGGTTGACTGCCATAAAGTCATCCATTAACTCTGGTACAAGTTGATTTACCATGACCAGTGCCTTGGCAATCCCGCTACCATACACCTGACGCACCGGATGTTCTGCAGCGTAGACAACCGCCTCAGCAACTACCTCAGGTTGAACAATGGGCGGAGCGGGGCGGGGCGTAAAGCCAATCCTTGAAAGACCCGTATCATAGATGGGAGTGTTGGTGCCAAAGGGCATGATGGTAGTGAGGCTGATGGGGACGTTTTGCTGTTGCAGTTCAATCCGCAACGCATCAATCATGCCGTTTAGTCCATGCTTGGAGGCACAATAGGCAGAAGTCATCGGATGTCCCAACTGTCCAAGCACCGAGGAAAAACAGATGATTGCGCCACCCGGTTCGCCGCGTGCAATATTTCGCTTCAGGTGCGGCAGTGCTGCCCACAGTCCATGCGCTTGACCAAACAGATTAACCTGGATGATGCGGTAGAGTTCTTCCGGTTTCGTCTCTTCAAAACTGGCAGTTGCCCAGACCCCAGCTACACCGACCCAGGTATCAATGCGCTCAAATCGCTCGACCGCCAAGTCTGCTACATCCTTGACTTGCTCAAAGGCGCTGACATCTGCGACTTGCGTCACACAAGTTCCGCCTTCTGCTTCTATCTCTGCTTTCAGCGATGTCAGTCCTTCCGCCCCGCGTGCAGCAGCGACGACCTTTGCGCCTTTTGCGCCCAACAGTTTAGCTGTTGCACGCCCCATCCCGCTGGATGCACCAAATATAACCACGACTTGATCGTGAATCGGCTTCAGTTTGATAGTCATTGCATCCTCTCCTTATGAATTAGATGTGAGTTAGATAGCGATCAGTTATGGCAATGTCATACTTCAAGCTAGATTTGCCCAAACCGTCTTGTATTGCGTATAGCTCTCAAGGGCTTCTGCTCCCTGCTCTCGCCCATACCCAGACATCTTGAAGCCACCAAAGGGTGCGTTGGGATGATATTTGTGCCAGGTGTTAATCCACACCGTACCTGCCTTAATCTTGTCAGCGAGGCGCAGCGCCCGACCTAAATCTCCAGTTTGGATGCCGGAAGCTAGTCCATAGGGTGTGTCGTTGGCGATGCGAATGGCTTCCTCTTCGCCGTCAAATGGGATGATAGGCAATACTGGACCAAAGATTTCTTCCTGACTGATCTTCATGTCATTGGTGGCGTCAGCAAATAGCGTTGGTTCAATAAACAGTCCTTTGCCGTTCACCTTGCGCGTGTTGCCACCAGCAACCAGTCGAGCCGCAGACTGCTTGCCTGCTTCCACATATGACCAAACCTTCTTGTATTCACTGGAGCTGGCGATCGGTCCAACCTGAGTCGCTGGAGCAAGTGGATCACCAAGGATTGCTGCATTTGCCTTGTTCGCCAGCTTTTCAACTACTTCGTCATAAATCGCTCGCTCGACCAAAAGCCGTGAACCGGCAACACAAACCTCGCCTTTATTCCAGAAAATGCCCCAAAAGGCTGCCTCTACCGCTTGGTCAATATCTGCATCCGCAAAGATAATATTCGGCGATTTTCCACCCAGTTCCATTGTCAAGTGCTTGAGAGTGTCTGCTCCATTTCTGATGATCGCCTGACCAACACCTGTTGAACCCGTAAAAGCAACCTTATCCACCTTGGGGTTTTTCACTAGCGCATCGCCTAGAGAACCGCCAGGACCTGTGACAAGGTTATAAACGCCCTCTGGCACATCTGCTTCTAACATAATTTGTCCCAACAGTAGCGCACTTAATGGGGTATCGGAGGCAGGCTTGTGAACGAAAGTATTTCCGGCAGCCAACCCCGGTGCAATCTTGCTGACCGACAAAGCCAGAGGAAAGTTGAACGGTGTGATGGCGGCAACTACTCCCAAAGGTTCGCGTCGAGTTAGCATACGGATGTCAGACTCGTAGGAAGTGCGATAGCTGCCGTTCATAGCGCTCATCGCTAACCCACCGAAGAAGCGAAACAGTCCCGAGCAATGGGGCATGACGGTGGTAATGAAATCTGTATAGGGCATTCCCATATCCATTGCTTCACGCACCGCAAATTCCTCGGCGTGAGCATCCATCAGGTCAGCAATGCGGAACATGATTTTGGCCCGCTCTTCGTGATGCATCCGTTCCCAGGGACCGCTTTCAAACGCATCAAATGCGGCATTCACGGCTGCATCTGCATCTGCCACACCCCCTTTGGCAACCCGTGTGATTTCCAACTCTGTGGTTGGATCATGGGTGGGCATTGTTTCTCCCGTTTCAGCGTCGCGCCATTGCCCATTGATCAAAAGCTGACCGGGAGGAATTGGTATACGCTGAGGACGGCTCGAATGCGGTTCTGCTTTATGAAAATCGCAGAGTGAGTTATTTTGTTCAATAGACTCGTTGAGTTTGATGCTGATATCTACAGTCATGGCAATTCTGCCTCAATAGCACTGTTCTTTGCGATTCGCTCTTTTATACTGAATCAGTAGCAGATGATTGCTTAGGATGTGTAACGCATCCCTCGTCGGTTTCCTGCTGCTGTTAGGCGTAAATCTTGTCCTCTAGCTTTTCAGGCAATGGAGTGAGTAAGCGAGGGCAATTCAACCACCACCAAAACGAATGAGCGGCGGCAAACCATCCGGCAATATGCTCTGAGTTCTCAAGCAAGTGTTCATCTTGGGGACGCTTGGGAATGACAAAGTGCTTCAGAGTGGGCGTATCGACAGGTGCAACGACATTGAAATGATCAGGGAATGTCGCTCCAAGCTCTTTCGCCAGTCGTGCTTTCGCATCTTGCTGCATCTCTGGTATAAACTGCGGGTCTTTCCAAGACCGCCCAATAATCAGGACGTGAACTCCCTGACGGAAGTGATCGAGAGTTTCCAAATCAGCCCCGTTTCGCATTTGCCACCAAAGTAATGAGTGTGCCATCATCCACCAGTCAGCAATTTGTTGAAAGCGATAGGCAAATTCCTCCTCAGGCGGGTTTTCAGGCAGTATGAAGTGAAATAGGCTGGCATTGTCTTCCAGCACTTTTACCTGAGTTTCAGCCGGAAGTTTAAGGTGACATTCCCGCTCCAGCACTGCTTTCGGATTACTGAGAAACTCTTGTTTGAGTGCATCCTCGTGCCACAGACGCAGCAGCAGCCGCATTTGCAGAGTTTCTAGATACGGTCCATACGTGCTCGCATCGATCGTAGACCAGGTTGTCTTTACATCGGGCAAAGCCAAAGGCTGTGTAGCCATGAAAATTTCTCCAATTTCAAGAGATGAACGTCCATATCCAGTGCGTTTTGTATTCCTACTCACGCAAACTGTGATTCCGAAGAATGAAGGCTTGTAATCATCAAATCTACAGTTACGATATGAGTTCTGCCGATTGGAATATGCTACATTTTTGCGATTTCTGGTACGTTTCTGCTTTGTCTTTCAAAGAAGCTCCAAAAGCGCAAGACGGATGACTTCAGTATCAAAGCCACCCAATTAATCGTTCAATACAACGAGTATATTTTTATTTATTGCTCCTATATTTAAATTATGAATTTCCTAATACTTGCGATAACTCGTAGGTGTGACACCTGTATACTTGCGAAAAATGTTTGAAAAGTGACTAGAACTTTGAAAACCAATTTGTTTTGAAATATTTAACACTGTCAGATTTTGTTGATTCAATAATTTCTTTGCCATTTCAACTCTTCGACGCTGCACATATTGATGAGGAGTCAAACCAGTGGACTGTTTGAACAGGCGAATGAAGTGAAATAGGCTCATCTGCACGGTCGCCGTTAACGTTTCTAGCGATAGTTCTTCTGTTAAATGCGTATCGATGAAGTCGAGAATTAAACGGAGTTGGTGCTTGGGTAAACCCTTTTGATTAGACGGAAGGATCTGTTTCCAAACCGAGTAGCGTTGTAATAGATGGGCTGATAACAGCGTTGCTAATGACTCTGCATAAAGACGGTTGTTAGCACCCAATTCTACTTCTGACTTTAGAGCTAAGCCAATCTGATAAATAAGTGGATCAAACATGGCAAATTGCGGAATCATCTCAAAGCGATCGCCATCCACCGATTCGTAGGCAGTGCGAGCTAAATGAGGCGGGTCTAACATGAGGACAGTAAAATCACCCTGCCCATTCCAGCACATTTTGTGTGGGGCTGTTGCCGGAAGAATGACCACTTGCCCATCATCAAGTTGCTCCTCCTGCTTGCGCCCATTGATTATTCGCTCTCCTTGAACAGTCTGACTGGAGTGATGCACCACCACACAATGTTGTGTCATTGAATGTTCACGGTTTTCCCAAACAGGTGGTTGATGGTGCTGTACTTGAATCCCTGTCCAATTCAGGTGATCACTAGTACTTACAGGTGGACAAGGCACGATCTGCAAAAGAGCCTCTTCTTGCGTTGGATCGATTAATGGAGGTAACATTTGCGCATCCTCTGCGCTCAAGGGGAAATGATACGGCAAGTATCACTAATTTAATGCCTGTCTGATACAATGTTTCTGCTCTTTTTAACACGTTCTTGCAATTGTTTCTACTATTGCTTGAGAAACGTAAAAGGAGTTACACCGACAATGCGCTTGAAGTGGCGATTGAGATGACTTTGGTTGGAGAAACCGCATTGCAAGGCAATATCGGCAATGGAAAACTTGCGCTGCTGCAATAACTGCTTGGCTCGCTCAACTCGTTGCTGAAGTAAATACTGGTGGGGCGAAATTCCTGTTGACTGCTTAAACAAGCGGCAAAAATAATACTGACTCATGCCGACCACTTCAGCAAGTTTGGGAAGCGTGATCTCCTGATCCAGATAAGCATGAATATAGTCGATTGCTTTCTCTAGGGCGTAGTTTGATAGACCATCTGCAATGGTTGGAATCTTGGGTTGAGTTGTAGAATAGTGCCTGATTAAGTGGGCTGCTAATGCAGTAGTTAATGAATCAATGTAGAGACGAGTAGAGGGTTGCTCTGACGCTAATTCTGATGTCAGCGCTACCCCAATTTGGTAGATCAACGGATCAGACTTAGCAAAGTGTGGCAAAATCTCAACTCGATCGGCATCCACAGTTTCATGAGCAATATGAGCAACATGATCCGGATCAAGCATGAGCAAAGTGAAATCACAATCCCGTCGCCACAGCTTTTTATGCAACACATTTGCTGGAATCAAGGCAATGTCTCCTTTATTGAGTTGTTCACGTTGCTTTTTCCCATCTAGTACCCGCTCTGATTCCGCTGCATGGTCTAGATGATGAATCGACAGCATGTGTTGCGAAGGGGCATACTCAGGCATTTCCCAAGCGGGTTGATAGTGGTGTTGAACCCAAAGGCCAGCCCATCCCAAATTGTGACTAGAGAGTAAAGGCAGTCGGGGTAGGAGGCTGGTTGCGGCATCTTCTTCCGTAAAATTAACTTGTAATAATTGTTCTTGAGACATTGTTCGCACTCCTCCATCTACGTGAAGTTTATAACGTTGAACTTTGTCCCTGATTCAACGGCTCATACTACTCCTGAATATCGTTCCAACGTCCCTGCGCTGTCTTAATATGCAGAATTTGAGATAGGGTGTAAAGGGCATTCCACTGATACAAAACCTACTAACGTGGAAGCCGTTGCGAAGGGACATCAAAGTTTTTGATACCACCACGCGATCGGTGTCTAACACTTCACCAACCGTTTGTAGCGCTGTGTTGACTGCCTCATGCAAAGGCGTGATCCTTAGTAAGGGATAAGTGGCAATCGCAGTCGCTTCTAACAAGCAATGCTCCAAGTTGGAGTTGTTAAAGTGTGGTTGCAAGTTGGCAAGTTTCAGCTAAGCAGGATTCTGTATTTTGTCTCCTCATCGGAGTTAAGTTGACAGTACTGTAATTAAGCAAGACCATAGAAACATCAAATGAGTCGTTAGACCGATGATGGGGTTCAAATCGTTTAATAGTGCGAGAAGAACCTTGAATGGAGAAGCGATGAACATGATTAGGAAAGGACAAGTAAATGAAATCGACAAAGAAATAGTGTATCCCAAGCTAAATTTATTGAAGCAATTTTTGGAATTGCTGCTTAAAGTAATGCAAACGATATAGATTGCTTGTCCTTAAAAAGTTTTTGCGACCCAACCGTCAGCCGTGCATTGCAAGTGGAGTTGTGTGAGTAGAGCTGCAGTGCAAGCAATTTATGGAAAGCTAGCTGGAGGTTGAAGGCAGGAGCTAGTCTACCAAGCAAGGGCTTCTACCCTCAATTTGAGTGGCGAGATCTGACAATTTCTTTTCATCTACTTACTTTGACCTAATGCTGCACTCATATTGCCAGCAACAATAATGCCGATTTTCATTCTCTTCTCTAAATTACAGCACAAGCTATGAGTGTAGCTCCCACAGCAATTACTGCAATTGCGCTAATTAGTGGTGTGTAGAACTGCAAGGGTCGAACAAATGAAATCTGCTTCAACCATTGATGAGCATAAAGAACAATCAAACCAATGCTAACTAATACGACGGCTAATCCAGAACTAAAAGCACAGACTAATAATAAACCGTATGCTGTTTGATGAAGAGCAATTGCACTCAGTAGTAACACTAGGGCAGATGGGCAAGGAATGATTCCACCAGCAATTCCTAATGCCAAAAGAGACTGTAACGTGACCTGAGAATCGTAAGAATGATGCGTATGGTCAATAGAGTGATGGTGAGTATGATGATGGTCAGGGATAGGGTTCAAAAATCGGTCAAGTAACCAGAAGCCAACGCCACAAACCATCAAGCCACTGAGTAAACTGAGAAACGGATACAGCCGCTCCGGTAAAACATATCTGGATAACAGCAAGGCTAGAATACCCAATGCAAAGACGCTGATCGTATGAGTCAATGTTGTTACTAGACCCAACAAAATTGCCTGTTGAGGAGTACCTCGTGAGCCGACAAGATAAGCTGCCACCATCGTTTTTCCGTGTCCAGGAGAGAGCGCATGTCCAGCTCCAGCCAGTAGGGCAATCCCCATTCCGCTTAGCATTAAGGGTGGAGATAAGCTCATATGTGCTAGATTTGCGGTCAGGAAACTCCCATGCCCAATATGAGCAAAAGTTGGGTGAGTAGATAGGAATGCAGATAGCAATACACAGTTAGCGATCACAATCACTCCTCTAGACGACTCGCTTCTGCTCGAGAAGCACGATACAAACCATAGCCAATCAATGCTAAAACGACGCTCACCGTTGCAACCACCACATTTGCGTAGATAGGAATGCCTGCTACGATTGGCAGTGCTTCTTCAAGGTCAGCTTGCAAACTAGTTCCAGGAATCACTAGCGTCACAAAGAAAAAGGGCGACCAAAACACAACTGGTACAAGCATTGCTACTGTGTAGGCAATATTGGGTTCTGTCGATCGTCTCCACAATAACCACAGCGCCATGATACTCATGCCACTGAGTAACCACAGCATCACGACATCATGAAACTTAGCATGAGGATGCCATTCAGGATTGAAGACGTGAGTGGCGTTCCAATCCACCGCTACAGAAACGACAGCAGTGCTGACAAGAACAACCGAAAGCAAAATACGACTAATTCCTCTCATAATCTGCAAATAAATTCTCAAGCCCCTAACCAGGCTGTAGAAACCATCAGAACAATACAATGTACTGCCTGACCTAGGATAGTCAATTCTTGCCAAATTTGAACAACGATTAGATGATTCTTGCTATCCTGGTTTACCTGAAGCAACGCACAGACTCAACTGGATTTCTAGCGATCGAGCAACTGTTGTCTCAAAAACATACTTGGCGTGGCTCCAACATATCTCTTGAAGTGTCTGGTAAACCGGCTTTGATCGGTATAGCCAACCAGTAGAGCAATTTCTGCGATTGTGCATTTCCTTTGTCGCAACAGTTCTTTTGCTTTTTCCATGCGCTGCTGAAGCACGAACTGATAGGGTGAAACGCCCGTTGCTTGCCTGAACACCCGGCAGAAGTGATATTGGCTTATACCTGCAATCCCTGCCAGCTGTGCTAGCTGAAGAGGGCGGTCTAAATAGCTATGGATGTAATCCAAGACTGGCTGAAGGTGCTGGGTTGTTAGCTTGCCTGCATGGTCCTGTATTTTCGGTTGAAGGGCGCAGTACTGGCGCAGTAGATGCACCATTAACACCTGCATCAATGATTCAGCGTAAAGTTGCTCACCGATGCTGTCAGTATCAAGTTCTGTCTGAAGTAGGTGAGCGATCGCCTCAATTTGGGAATCGCGAGCACCGATTGTACTGAGCAACTCAACCCGGCTTGAGTCCAATTCACCGGCTTCTTCTGCGATTTGGTTCAACCAGCTCGGGTCAATTACAAACATCAATGATTCATCTGTGCTGTTCCAAGCCCAAAGCCCAGTTACCTGAGCCGGGCAAATCCAGAATTCTCCTTTGAGTTGATCAGATTCAGATTCCTGTTCACCGATCCGAGTTATTTTTTGTTGATTGCCATCGCTTAGCAGCAGGCAAAGTAAATGATAGTTGCATCCAGGAAAATCAAGCTCATTTGGGGCTGAGAGGTGTCGATCGATCGTCAACCCAGGAAGTTCGATCGTGCGACGCTGAGAGATCCAGGATTGCTTCATACCAGTCTCATGAGTTCATCAACATCCATCTCAAGTTTATGGTAGTGAGCAGAGAGTTGCTCACCTCTCGGTTTCTGGTTCTACCGCAAGAATTTTTAATTGAGAGACACCATTCCTTTGTGCAACTCCTTTCCCTTGTTCTTTTCTAATCAATTGCAATTGCAAGGTAATTTAGGGGTAAAGGTAGCGGTGCGATGTAGAAAGTCGAGTGTTAGAGGATTAAGCTAATCCTCCTAAATGAGTGGAGAGCCGTCTCTCCCGGTGGAATCTGTCCCACTGTCCCCCCGTAAAAGAGTCATTGACTCCGGTCACACTGGCAGTAAGTAATGAACCCAGTGGAATGCAGACCACGAAAGTATCCAAGCCCGGAAGGGGCAAGGGGAAACCCGACAAGGTTAAAGCAACTGGACCGTCGTTGGAAGCTTCGCATTTACCGTGTCAGTATCTTTAGCCCTGGAGCTAGCCTGAGCACTTCTCCTATTCCTCACCTTGTTCGCCGATCGCCTTCAGATATGCCTCAGCAGCAGCCTGCTTAAATACTCCCTTCGTGTAGCGTTGAAACACGCGATCGCTCTTAATCCCCATCAACTCCTTGCCAAACAAGGGATCAACCCCTCGTCGTGTCGCCTCTGTTCCAAACGTGTGCCGGAAACGATGCGGGTTGATGTCTTCCACCCCTGAGATCGCCCCTAGTCTCTTCACCATCTTATGCAAGCCCTTGTAGCCCAACCGTTTTCCTGAACTCATCGGGTCTTGCGCTAAAAACATGGGACTCTCCGGCAGTGGCTCAAATTCCTCGCCTCGTTGCCGTCGCCACTCCAGATACGCCTCCAGATGCTGCCTCGCTTCTGGGCCCAGCGGCACCTCACTCACATTCTGTCCCTTCGAGCGATGCACCTTCAGAATCTTGCCGTTCCAATGCTCTACGTTTAGGGCAGAGGCTTCTGATGCCCGCAGTCCATGACTGAGCACAGCTACAATCGCGCGGTCGCGCACCCGCGTCCGTTCATCGAGTTCCAGTGCTTCCCGAAGTTGGCTCAGCTCCTCTGCCTCAATATGGTTTGCCTGGAGTTCCTCCTGCCGCTCCAGATCGATCGCATCCGTCGGCAGTGGCTTGTTCATCGGATAACCATTACTCCTCCTGAGCCATCCGTAGAACGATCGCAACGTGTTGAGCGCATGATTGATTGAGGTGGACTTCAACCCCTTGAGCTTTAGTTCTCGGCGATACTTGCCGATGTCGCTAGGCGTGACATCAAGCCAAGACTTGTCACACCAGGCAGCAAACCGTACTAGCTGCCCTCGGTAAGTGCGTCCCGTATTCTCCGATTTCCCGGTCTGCCGCAGAAACTCCTCAATCTGCCAGTGACGCATATCCGGTGGCTCTTCCCGCTGAAGCTCCTCCTTTTTACCACCGTCCAGCGGCACGATCACGATGGGCAAAACTGGGTCAGAAGGGGATGAAGCCATCAGGAGCACAAAAATTGAGTGGGTTTTAGGTAGAGATAATTGCACTTATCTCTACCTGAATATTGTCAGAATAATAACGCTACTCTTGTGATTCCTGGTAGCTGGTAGATAATTGAAGCAGTTCAAAGGGCACTGCATGGGACGGCGAACGAACGAGAAATGCTGGGCTTGCGCTCTGCTCACCGCTGGAGAGGCGCGAAAACTGCATGACTCCGAGCTGGGTGGAGATGGCTGTTGGCGCGAGGGAACCTGCCGCAGTCGCCGCTCCTATTACCGCAAGGGGCGTAACCGATTAGCACAACGAAAGATGGCGATCGAGGAGATCACAGTACCCATTCCCCAAGTTGCTTATGTCGTGCTGCACACCTATGTAGACCAACCGCGTGAGCCGAATGATGAGGTCGTGATTCATGCGATGTGTGCAGAACTGTGGATCGGAGAGAAACCGGTGGCAATGACGCAACCCCAACACACCTTTGGGCTACCGCCCCGTCTAGTGAAGGAGTACGCACGACAACTGCTGGATGCCCTTTACCAACGTTACGGGAATGGACGACGCAGTGGCTTTGAGCGGTTTGCTCGCGAAGAACAGCACTCCGTATCCCAGTGCCCGATTCGTCCCTGCTCCTACCATGCCGAGCATCTCCAATTTGTGCAGGGGGAAGGATACCTGTGAAGGAGGAGCAGCTTGAACTTGCTCTCTGGTCCCAGTTGCGACAGGCGCAGCAGATGCCAGAGACGGTTGGAGTAGGACAGATATTGGATGCAGTAGAGGTAGCAGCCGCTCAACTGCCCGAGTCCGATCGCCTTCGGTTTGCTGGGGAAGCTTTGCTTCAAGTTGCTCAGCTGTGTGCAGCACGAGCAGGTCTGTTGATGGACGAGTGGGAGGAGGCATCCCGCGACCCGATTGTGGAGCAAGGATTTTTTACTGGCTTGGTTCGCCAGACGATGGCGGTAGATCTGAGTGACTTAATGGAGCCAACTCCAGCTCGAAAACCTCGGACGAGACGAGCAAAATCAGGCGGAACTGAGGAGGGATCGATTGTTGCGCCGGTTGACAAGGCGGTTGTGCTGGCAATGGTGGAGCAACTGGAGGCAGAGGCAATCGTTGAAGAGGAGAGAGCGCAGCAAGTGTTGGCAATCGCTCATGAGGAGAATGTGTCGCAGTGGATAGAGGCGATCGCCCAAGGACTGCAAGCAACATTCCCAGATTGCGTTTCCTTTGCCCAGTTATGCCAACGTCTGGAAATGCCACAAGTGGAAGTTTGGCTAGCTGTATTGTTGGGTGAATTTGAATTGGAGCAGGAGGGGGAGTTTTATGATTCTCCCATTTGGGTGAGACAGCGGGATTAGGAGAGGGCTGTGTCTAAGGTATCCACTAGTAGAATTACACTTCGCAGCAGTACAGGCAGCTCTCAAGTATGTACCAAGTGCCCAGTAAAGCGGTTACTGAGGCTTGCCTGCGCTCCAATAGGTTTGCTGCTTCATTTCATTCACCTTTTGCATCTGAGCAAGTGTTCTACACCCTGCATTGAATCCGGCTGAATGGGGATAAGGGTTAGGGTATGCGTTAACATCTTGAGATGCGACCATTGCGACTATTGCTTGAAACCCAAGAGGCAGCCCGTGAGGTTGCCTTTATGCTGAGATGCAAGTACGACGGGTGCAACATGATTATGCTACCGCCGATGCATGACACACTGGCGCTACGAACGGCGATCGAACTGGTTGGAGTCGATTTCTGCTTTGATGGAGATTACTACCCGCTAACATTGCCGCAGTCCGAGGAGGCAGCAATCAATTTGAGCGAGAAGGAAGCATCTGAGAGAATCAGCCGGAAAGCTCAGTTGTGGTGTGACCAATCTCCGTTTTGATCCCACCTTGCAGAAACATTGCCGAAAAGAACCATCGAGCTAGTGTTTGTAGTACGGTTGAAAGCTCAGCCAATCCGCACCTTGAAAATTAAACACTGCTATCTAAGACTCATTTTCGGCATTGTTGTTAATTGCTAACGGTTCGTTTGAGCGGCTGCAAACAACCTTCGTCATGTACCAAGATCTTTCGTCAGTCTGCTCCAAGTGGATTGTTAGGCAGGTGGGTTGAAATGTCCCAGTTGCTTTAGCCCGTTCAGATTGTCCCACTCTGCCCACGCTTCCACAATTTGTCCATCCTGCATCCGATAGATGGCAATATAGTTCGCTGTCAATTTTCTACCACTTGGTGGATACGATCCCATCCAACCTTGTTGTGTTCCCTGGAATCGCTGCCGAACTGCTACTTTATCTCCTTCAGCAAGGATATCTTCGATACTTTCAAATGCATCAGGAAATGTTGCCAGTTCACGATGGAGAAACTCCTTTAGCTCATCTCGACCACAAATTCCAGGTTCACCAGCAGCGTAGCTATGTCGCACAAAGTCGATGGCAACTAGTTCATCAAGCTTCTTCCAGTTTTGTTCATTAATTGCATCAACAAACTCTTGAATAAGAGCTTTATGACGGTTAGTTTCCTCTTTGTCTTTACTCTGAATCATTTGGGTTACTCTCGCTGTTTTGAATCAAACTTTTATGGGTTCTCCTCGTTGTATTTCTCGCCTAATAGTAGAATTCTTAAACGCGGATAATTTCTTGAATTCAGCCAACTAATAGTTACGTTCTGATACAGCAACTTGTTATGTCGCAACTGCTTCAACAATAATCTCTGTCTTTACCGAATTTGCGAGAAAACAACTATGATGGGCTTCATCATGCATTTCCTCGACATGCTTGGTGGTAGGCAAGTTGTCTCCAGCAAAAATCACCTGTGGACGAAGGCTAACTCTTGTGATTGCAAGCTTTCCACCCTCACTTTTGTTCATTAAACCAATTGCATGATCAGTGTAGCTCTCAACGACAAACTTCTTTTTTGCTGCAATAGAGAGAAACCAGAGCATGTGACAGCTTGATAGAGAAGCAATAAAAGCTTCTTCGGGGTCAACACAGGCAGCATTAGAATATGGCACAGGAACAACATGCGGCGAGGAGGAAGCAAGAATCTCGGCTCCTCCGTCAAATTGCCAAATATGTTCACGACTATATTGGTTGTCAGTGAACGTAGCTTGGTTACGCTGCCATTGCACAACTGCGATATGCTCAGACATTGTTGCTATCCCAGTACAAAACTTTACTCTTACTCACCGATATGTAGATACTAACTTTACTCTCAACACCGACAAATAATTTTTGGGTTGCACCCCACCGACAGCGCAAAGCCACCTAACTATTAATTAGACGGAACGTATTAGATGACAATGGACGAGGGTTCATGTCATCTTTTGGTGATCCGAGATTATTGGGGATTAATTCAGGCTCTTAGAGCAGCTTCAAACTCAGCATCCAGGTTGAACAATTTAACGATCGATCCTGTTTTCACCAAAAGCTGGGAAGAGCCTTAGGGGCTTGACATTTAATACTGTGGGGCAATCGAACGCCAACAAGCTACCGTAGGCGAGCGGCGGACTGCCGCAGATGTTGAGCACAATTGTCAGTAATCGGGCAACCGTGCGCGACAGAGATGACACGCAGATCAGGAATACCGTCTGCTAATGAGGTTAACCATGCTTGGTAGGTAGCGCGATCCTCTAGAAAAAACCAGCGCCCAAATCGAGTCATGCCAAAGAAACCGCTCGCCCCTAACCAACCAAACAGCGAACCGCGCTCAGGAATCGTCGCTTGCAGATAGGCTGGCGTTAGGTTAAACAGAATATCCGTAAAAACCAGTGCTTTTCCAACCGATAGGGGAAGCTCATAAACCAGTTCTTGCTCATAAACTCCCGCAGGTTGATGGCAGACAATTCCGTAAGCGGGTAAAATTTCCTCAGCTGTGCCATCGACAGCGACAACCGCTTCAACATACGGTTTTGCCGCTGCTGGACAAACGATTGTCAGTTGGGGATAACGCTGTTTATATACTGCCGCATCCAGGCGATGAATTCGATTGGGAACAATCAAGATAGCGGGAGTTCCTAATGCTTCTAGCTTCTGCATTTCTGCTTCGTTGAGAGCGATCGCACTGTGGATGAGAAGCGTCGCATCAGGTAGGCGATACAGAACCATTTCGCGGGGTGGCACAACGCCGGGCAGGATACCTGTGACATGCCAAAGTTGTGGGGCAAGTTCTTCGATCGACCCATGCGGCAGAACATGCGCCGTCCAGGCATTTCTCCCGGACTGGATAGCAGGCTTTGTTGTCGCGAGCGTAGAGAGAAATAAAGCCCGACCTAGCGAACGGTGAGATTTTGTGTTCATCGAATCACTTCCATTGATTGAGCGTAGAACTGAGAGCCAAATTTTTTCAATGGAGTTAGTTAAGGAACTTCTCCATCGCATAATTAATGAATGTTTCACCCCGTCGAGTAACTTCCTGCTCTTTAACAACTGAAAATCCCATCCGCTCAAAAAATGGCTTTGCAGTAATGCTGGCTTCAACAAATAGAAGCTTCAACTCTAGCTCAATCGCTTTTGCTTCGATCGCCTGATAGAGTTGCTTGCCTACTCCGCAACGCTGATAGTTCGTGTGGCAGTAGAAGCAGTCAATATGTCCACTCACTTCTAGCTCTCCAAATCCTGCAATGACACCTTCGTCATCCGCAACATAAGTAAATCGGCTTGAGCATACCTCTGTCCAATTTCTAAAGTGAACATCATCGGGTGCCCATGCATTGACTTGATTACTTGAGTAATCGCGAATATTTACTGCATGAACTGTGTCGTGAAACAACCGCGCGATTTGTTCAGCGTCTTGTGCTTTAAACAAGCGAATCTTCATTCTGCTTACTCCATTCATCGTTCTAAAGTGGTTTTGCCGACTGTGTTTGTAGTAGTTCAGGTTTAGAAGCTATGAGTTTTGAGTTCGATCGCTCCCGTTTCAAACTCGACCTTTAGCGTTTCTCCAACTGCGAGTGTTTTCCACTACTCTGTATCGACTTGCAGGCGCGATCGCTCAAGCATAAAGAATTTGTGCAAAAACTTACCAATACCTTTTGATGAATTACGGCTGAGTTCTTATGGATTTACGTGCAACAAAAGCAGCGTGGGCTTTTGGCAGTTTATACTTGCCGTAGCTCTGCATCACTTCAATGTGAAAACCGACTTGACGAAGTTGTTCAGCAACTTCTGCTACCTTGTAAAGCCGTAAACGATGGACTTCATCGTCTCGCCTGTATTGTTCTCCTACTTTTCGGAAAGTAATAATGCGACGAGTTAAGATTAACTGCTGGTCCTCTTCTTTCTCAACCAGCACGATCCAATCTTTGCCTTCCTTGAAGCTTTGTGTTTTATTTCCTGGCGTTGTCTGTCCTGGTTCTGCAATATCAAAGATGAAAACGCCTCCTGGAATTAATGCGTGATAGATGCGGTCGAAAAGTTGAGTCGGTACTGGGTCAGTATTATCTTTATCAAACAAGTAATTCAAACATTCCCCAATTGAAATCACCGCATTACAAGACGGAATATCGACTTTACACAACGATTCAACTCGATACTGAGCATCTGGAACTCTGGCTTGAGTAAGTGCAATTATCGACTCAGAGATATCGACTCCAAGCACCTGATAATGAGCTTTCGTAAGTTCTAACGTCGATCGCCCACTACCGCAGCTCAAGTGACCTCCTAAACCTTCTCGAATATTGTTTTGAGTCAGGATATCGAGAATACCCGGAGCAGATTTGAGCGCGTAATCACTGTGACCCGCATCGTGAATATAAGCAAGGTCTTCTTTGTACCAATCTTTCATATCCTTTCACCCAATGCGGAACGAGTTGTAATGGTTGTTTCAGTGGTCATCATCCTATCTTGTGATTGCTCTTGGGCTAAACAGAACCACTAATGTCTCGCCGATGGGCAGCGTATTCCATTGTTCAGCGTTAATCCGCAATCTTGAAGCGAGTGGATGTTCCGTTGTCACGAATGCACCCCATCAAGTTTTGTTTTCCTGCTTGTTTTGTAAATCGAATTTGCATGGCGATTCTCCTCTTGCTTGAGAGCTTAAGCTGTGGAAGATGATACGTTATCGCTAACCGCTTTATGCATCTTACAAATCTAAAGTAGGGTTTGAATCGCTGCTAAAATTTCGTCGTCGGTCGCGGGGTTATTGTTGTTAATTTCCAAATCCCAGTCGTACACAACCCTCGCTGCTATTTGGTTGTACTGTTCAACCTTATCGTCAGAAACTGGAATGTGATCAGCATTACTGCGATTTTTGACTCGTGCAAGGCAGGTTTCTATCTCGGCGTAAACTCGAATCATTTTGAGCGCATATTTCTTCTCTAGGGCGGCACGAAACCGATTGAATTCTTCGCCAGCACCCAAGCTTTCGATCATCACCTTAGAATGGCTTCTGAATGTTTCATCAATCACTTGCTCTACTTTTTGCCATCCATCTTCTCCAGGCTGTAAGCTCAACCAAATTGGTTCAACCCGAATAAATTGAATTTCTGTTCGTTGATTGATGAGTGTTCCAATGTAAGTTTTTCCTGCTCCTTTTGGAGCAATTAGCATATACAGAATTTGGCTCATCATTGTTTCCTTGAGTATCCAGTGGTTGTCGCTTGTCTAAGCGTTTAAGTTACCCTTTTGGTCGGTGTTGGTCAGCAGCCAACCAACACCGATCGTTTCCTTACCGTGAAACTGTAAGCGAGATGTCTGCATAACGCCAAGCTTGCTCAAATCGGGACTGTACCTGTTGTGCCTCCTGCTCTTTGCCCTGCGCTCGTAAACTTTGCACCAATCCATACAGCGACCAGCCGTTTTCTGGATAAGTCGCCAGATCTTCGTGGTAGGCTTGCTCCGCTTGCATAGGACGATTCGCTTGCAGCAGCACAGCTCCTAATGTTTGCCGCACCGGGGAATACCAGGGAGCGGGTTCGTCGTAATTGAGGCTGTCTTCGAGTTCAATGCCTTGTTGCAGATGCGCGATCGCCGCTTCAAAGTTGCCCTGCTTCGCAGCGAGTTCTCCTGCCAACACTTCAGAACCGATCTTAAGTAGATGAGCCGTAGTATTAATGTCCCAAATTGTTACCCCTTCCAGGGCAGGATTGGCAGCGATCGTTCTGAGTTTCTCGAGTTCCTGACTTGCTTGTTGAAGCTGACCTTTGGCGGTGTATGCCATACCACGAGCAAAGCGCCAAACCCCGGTTGGGTAAACCAAATCTTCAGCTGGAGCAGGTTGCACCAGAATCTCATCCCACATGCCGAATTTGACATAGGTGTAAAGCGGAATCACGGCGTAATGCTGTAAGGTGCCGTAGCCTGCTTCTCGAATTAAGGATTGATCAACTAGAGAAGCTGTGTCGTGAGCTGCTTGCAGTGCCACCTCTCGCTCACCTGACATCACAGCAGCGTACCAGAGAAAATGATGGTTATGGGGCATGTAGGCAACCGGGTAAGTGCCTTCTGGATCATGCTGGTGAGCATAATGGGCATCGGCGGCTGCCGCTAGTTGATTAGCAATAACTGCATCGTGGTAGCGTCCCACCCGGATGTAGATATGACCTGGCATGTGGATCAGATGTCCGGTGTTGATGTTGAGATCCCGCAAGCGATCGGCAGCTTGGGCTGCGAGTTCTGGACGTTCGGCTTCCACTGCATGAATGTACAGGTGCAGCGCTCCTAGATGATTTGGGTGACGTTGCAGCACCGATTCGAGCGTGGCGATGATTTCTGCCCCTTCGGGTTTTGGGGTGCCGTCCGCTTCCCAGTAGTCCCAGGGGGTGGTGTCCATCAGCGCTTCTGCGAACAGCGTGACGGCATCAGGGTCGTCAGGATACTGCTGCGCCACTTGCTGCATGGCGTTGGCATAGGCAAGATTGAGGGCTGTGCGGTCTTGGACGGGTTCAGCGGTGTAACGGGTGGCAAGTGCTGCAATGTAGGCTCGTTCTTTGGGGCTAGCATACTCACTGAGGGCGATCGCTTGTTGAATTGCTTCCCAAGCAGTGGGAACGGCTTCATCCTCCATCGCCGCATTGATGTTTGGTCCTAGCACATACGCCATGCCCCAGTAGCACACAGCACAGTTGGTATCGAGTTGAGCGGCTTGCTGGAACGATCGCAGCGCTTCAGCATGATTGAAGCCGTAGGACAAAATTAAGCCCTGATCAAAATAACGCTGAGCTTGCGGATTGCGAGTCGAAATCGGATGACTATAGCTGCCTAAACCCTCGAACAGTGGAATTGTAGATGCAGGAACATTTGGAACTTGAGCAGCATAATCGTCTAGAGAATGAGCGATCGCGCTTCCCACCCAGCCGATTGGATAGGTCAGCAGTAGCGTGGTGAGGAGCGATCCAACGAACAGAGTTTTGTAAGATTTCAACCGTCGATTCATGGTAGTTACCTCATAGAAAAGAAAAAGTAGAGTTTGGGGAGGTGCAGCGCGATCGCGTTGAGCACTCACTATTAGCAAGCCTGTTCAGACACGCTTCCTGTTGATTCCCCTGCAATCGATATGCTCTTCGTTTGCGAATGATTCAAAACTGACTAAAAGTATCGTCGCGCTTTTCTAAGTTTTGAATGCGATCGAGTAGGGCAAAAAACAGTGCCATGTTTGGAAATGTCTTTTGATCGAGACGTGCCCAAAATTGTTGCTGACCCTTCTGCTTAATCTCGATAAAGGTGTGAATATACTTGCGAGTTCGAGATTGAATTACCGTGGCAGAATCAAACTCGTACCAGGATAAATGTTTCTTGCCCATTACCAGTCCATCAGGGGTCACAGCCAGATGCTTGAAATCAACAGGTAATCCTTGGCGGTAGGTTGCGATCGCATTCGGCAATTGCTCGCGTACCATCTGTTCCTGCAAGATGTAGCTTAAATCTTTAATCTGCGCGAGATGCTCATCAAACTGCAGCTTGCGCCCGTCTTTGGTTTGCAAAGTACATAGACAGCCTGTGATTCCTCCTAACCGGATGATTGCAACCAGTAGAGTTTCCACATTTGTATAGAACACTATGACAGATTCAGATTTGCGTTGATCGATCAAACCATGCTCGTAGAGTAGGACAACAGGTTGAGGCGATCGCCATCGCTGCCACGATCGACGAGCAAAGTGAATTGCGAGAACGGTTGCAGGAATACCAATTAAGAACAACCAGCTAAACAGCGAAACCGGGATCATTAAACACCAGACCACAAATAGCCGTTTGGCTTTCGGTTTGTGCCAATTAAATTCTCCAAGGAGTTGACCTAGAGCTTGAGGGGCGAACAATGCGGAAGAGTTCATAGCTAGACTCTGAATGAACAATATTGTTAGAGGATCGGAAGCTTCACTTTCTTCTCCAGCAAAGGCTGGTTAATCCTGCTGAGGAAAGGCTCAGACCTGGTGCAAGACCGAAGCCAATCCAAGCTTTTAGTAAGGCAAGAGCATCATCGGGGGTGGGGGCTCCAGCGCCTGGAGGTGTGATAGTTCGGAACTGTGACAGGCTCCACGATGTTGTGAGCAAAAGAGTAAGAGTCGCGCCCATTCCACAGTAAGCAGCAAGAACGCATCGTTGAGATCCAGTGTGTTGTTGCAGCTTAGTGATTAATAACAAAATGCCAGGTGTGCCAATCACAATGCTGCCAATCAATCCGATTAACAAAGCGAACAGAATAAACAGCGCCATAGCAATTCCAATAGAGAAAGAGAAGACCAATGGAGGCAAAATCGGCAGATTGAACAATCTTTTATGCCGTTAATGTGAAATTCAACTTCTTCTCCAGCAAAGGCTGGTTAGTCCTGCTGAGAACAGACTTAGCCCCGGTGACAGACCGAAGCCGATGAACGCTTTGATCCAGGCAACAAGTTCATCAGCAGAAGGACCTGTACTTAGATGAGCCAGGTTTAGCGTCAGAGATAGGCTCCATAATGCAGTGAGTAAGAGTGTGGCGACCCCGCTCAGTCCGCAGCAAGCAGTGAGGGCAAATCGTCGAGAACCGCTGTATTGTTTCAGCTCAGTTCTTAGCAGCAAGACGCTGGGGACACCAATCACAACGCTGCCCACTATTCCGATCGCCAAGATTAACAAAGCAAACACAATATACGGTTCCATTGCAAAATCTCAATGAAGAAAAAGAAGGGCAGCAGACATAACGCTGCCCGATGAAGGCACCTTTTTATGCCACTAAGGTGGGCACTTCCATACCTTTGAAGCGGGTGAAATCAACGGTGACGAAATCAGCAGCAGTAATCTGATTTGCTTTAACGTTGGAAAGCACTGCAAGCCGATGATCGCCCACACCGACTATGGTGTTTTTGCCCTGCTGCACAATGTCGAGAATTTCAGGATTCAACTCCATTGACAGACCCAGCCTATCCCTGCCGTTCTGGAAGTCTCTGATCACATCTACGCCACTATCGAGCGTTAGCACAAAGGTGTCTCTGCCAGTGCCGCCTATGTGAACGTCACGCCCTGCCCCGCCATAGCTAATGTCGTTGCCAGTGCCACCATTAATCCTGTCGTTACCTGTGCCACCACATAGAGCATCATTACCGCCCATGCCCAGAAGTCTATCATTACCACCTTCGCCGTAGAGAATGCCGCTCTGATTTTGTCCGATCAGATTCTGGCTGGCGTTAGTACCACGGATAACAGGTGTGTTGTTGTTGAAGCTGGACGTTGATGAGGTGAAGGTGTTGTAGTCTACATGCAAAGAAACTCTTGCTCTGTCACCAGAATTTCCCTCTACCGTAATGAGTTCTCCCTCACGTTTAATTGGAAACGTACTAGCTGTTCCAGGTTGAACTTCATTTTTGAGGGCGTTAAATGTGAAATTTAGACCTGTTCCAGAACCAGGATTAATATCCGCCGTATCGTCAGAAGGAGTATCATCCTCCTTGACGGAAACGCTTCCATTAAACACTGATTTGTTGATATCAACAGATTTGTTCAGAGTGAAGTTAGGGCTGATATCGTTGTCGTTACCAAAAACCCTGCTTTTCAAGTTTGTTCCGTCAAGGGAGCTGTTGATGAAAAAATCAGCCTGACCGAAATTTGTAAATGGAACCGGAGTGTCAAAGCTACTGAGCGCCGTAACCCGATCGACTGTCACACTCAACTCGGCACGAGTAACCGCAGTTCCGCCAGCGCTGAGCGTGTAGCTGCCACTGCCAGTTGATTTAGTGACAAACAAGCCGTACTCACCCGTCGGCAAATTGTCAAACGAGATTCCTTCTGTGGCAGTTCCGGGATTGAAAGAAGTTCTGATCGGTTGACCACTGCTATTGAGCAGAACCAAATTGGCATTAATGCCTTGCGGAACCAATCCAATCCCGCCTTTAATGGGGCGATCGACCTGAAACTTGAAGAAATCAACCGAATCAGTGCCGACTAACTCACCCTTAACAAATGGGCTATTGCGAATGTTGCCTAGATTAGTTGCGGTCGCGATCGTATCGTTGTTGGGGGTTTCAAATACTTGTGCCATTGTAGACTCCTTAAGAATGTGGTTGAACTTGAGAAATTTGGACGCAAGAACTTTGGACAATGAAGGTGAGTTCATTGCTGCAATGCAAAGAGCAGACTGTTAGATTGAGCCGAAGTTGACTCAAATCATGGATTTATTCGTAGTAGCGGCGATCGAGCCATTCCCGTACTTCTGCTTCGGAATTGAAGAAGACTCTGCGCGCTAGCAGCGGATCGTAGATTACCCAATACCCAATACCCGATCTGCTTGTGAGTGGGTAAATCTTGAGTTCATTGATAGCAATGATCGATTCAACAATTCGATTCCAAAGGCGAGCAATGTTTGAGGTCAAGCTTAATTTTCTGTGTTTATCTGATGCTGAATGAATCACAGCTTCTAGGGTTTGGTAATTCACAGATTGTTGTTTCATGATGTCTTCTCCTGAGTCAATTGAATTGATTGAGTTTGAGAGGGTTCAGTCAATGGCTTAGCCGCGATCGCTGATGCAAATTGGCTGAGATTAAGGACAAGCGAATCCTGAGGAGCACGGGGATACCGTGCCGCGAGTACACAGATTTTGCACATGGTTTTGCCTGCTCTAGTGCTTGCGAACGATGTAATAGTCGTTCTGAAAATCGTGCGCTAGCTGCTTAATTTCGACTTGCTTAAACCCTGCGTTCGCCAGCAGTTCTAGCGCCTTTTCTTTGCCCCACATTGCGCCTAATCCCATGCCGCCATAGGCCAACGAAACACTCATGCAGTGCATACAGGAGACGGTGTAAAGCAAAGGGGCGATCGGATGATCAAGGTTGCCACCGACATCGGTTGTGGCGTGAATGTCCTGCATTAGATAAACGCCATCCGATCGCAGTGCGTTGTGAATGTTTCGCAGCACCACATCTGGCTTTGCCTGATCGTGAACTGCATCAAAGGTGGTAATCAAGTCGTAGCGATCGCGCTCCTCGATCATTGCGGCATCCTTGACCTGAAACTCGATGTTGCCCAGCTTTCGCAGTTGAGCATCTGCAGTTGCATGGGCAACTGCTTCTTCAGAAAAGTCGTAGCCCGTAAAGCGGCTGTTAGGAAAAGCTGCCGCTAGCTTGTTGAGGGCACGTCCGCTACCACAGCCCACATCAAGAACAGCAATGCCTTGTTGCAGCGATTCGGTCAGTCCGGGAATCAGCGGCAAAACGTGATCAAACAGTGCAGACACCGTGCTTTGACCACTATCCTCTGCCATCACCGCGTGAAAGCGTTTGTACTCAGAATAGGGAACCCCACCGCCTTTGTAGAAACAGTCGATGATTTGCTCTTCTACCGATCCAAGCAGCGGAATGTACTGAGCAAACACGGCAATATTGTCAGAGGCGACCACTCTGGTGAGCAGTGCCGCGTGTTCTGCGGGTAGTGTGTAGGTTTTGGCGATCGCGTCATACTCAACAACCCGACCTGTTACCATTGCTCCCAACCACTCGCGCACATAGCGTTCGTTGAGTCCGGCAGCGTCGGCAATTTGCTGACTGGTGGAGGGCGGCAGTTCTGCCATCGTGTCAAATAGTTCGGTGCGATGTCCGATCGAGGTCATCAGAGCAATTGCCCCACTGTTGAGGATGGTGAGCATTTGATCGGCGAATGCTTCGGCTTTAGGGGTATCGAGGGTTTGAGCAGTCATAATTGGCTCCTGGGCTAACAGATTTCTGATGCTCTGTTTGCATCTGAAATCAAGTTAGCGATCCGACAGTTCCAAAACCGTTCCAAAACCGCTCCCAACGCGTTCCCAACGCGTTCTCCAAGCTCTCCCGAAGTCGATCGGCTCAATCCCTGAAGACTGAAAAGGTCTGAAAAAGCCTGTTTCTCTCAGAATTGAGGAGCTAGGTACCTGAAGATTCGCGTTAAGTTAGACTGCTTCGATCGCTCCTAAAGCTTGGAGTGTGGCTTTCTGGGCTTCGGTGATACCTGTAACGCCCGTGATGTTCATTCCTTCATAGGGGCGATCGGCTCTCAGCGTCTGCAAACATTCACCTGTTTTGGTATCCCATTTTTTGATTGTTTCATCTGAACTGCCGCTGATCACAGTCACGTTATCAGAACTCCAAATCACTGACCAGACTGAGCTAGTATGTCCCTCTAAGCTGTTTAAGAGCTGACCAGTTGCAATATCCCACAGCCTCACCATTGAGTCATGGCTGCTGCTAGCAAGCATTTTGCTATCTGGACTGAATGCGACTGCCAGGACTGAACTTGGAAACCCCTGCAAAGTTTTCAAGACTTGTCCAGTTGAGAGATCCCAAAGCTTCACGGTTGTATCAGCACTCGCACTGGCAAGTGTTTTGCCATCTGGACTGAGTGCCATTGACCACACACAGTTAGTATGACCTTCCAGGGTATTCAAGAGCTGACCAGTAGAGCTATTCCACAATTTCACTGTCTGGTCAAAGCTGCTGCTGCCGAGCAGCATACCGTCATAGCTGAATGTGACTGAGGTGATCCAATCAGTATGTCCCTGCAAGGTTTTCAGAACTTGCCCACTAGAGGCATTCCAGAGCTTGATAGTTGTGTCCGAACTGGCACTAGCAAGCATTTTGCCGTCTGGACTAAATGCCACTGACCAAACCCAACCCGTATGTCCCTGCAGCGTTTTGAGGATTTGTCCACTAGAAACATCCCAAAGCTTCACAGTTTCATCAGCACTTGCACTGGCAAGCGTTTTGCCGTCTGGACTAAATGCCACTGACCAAACCCAACTTGTATGGCTCTGCAAGATGCTCAAAAGCCGCCTACTATAGCTGTTCCATAGTTTCACCGTTCGATCAACACTACCACTGGCAAGAAGTGTATCATCAGGGCTGCGGGCGATCGTCCAGACCCAACTGCTGTAGCCATGCAAGGTTCTCAGCACTTGTCCACTCAATGCATTCCACAATTTCACCGTTTGATCGTGGCTGCCACTAACGAGGGTAGCGCCATCTGGACTAAACGCAACGGCCCAAATTTGATCTGTATGTCCTTGTAGGGTTTTTAGAAGATAACCCGTGGCAACATCCCAAAGCCTGATCATGCGGTCAGGACCGCCACTAATGAGCGTTGTACTATCAGGACTAAACGCGATCGACCAGATTTGACCTGTATGTCCTTGCAAGGTTTTCAGAGGATGACCCGTGACAACATCCCACAATCTGATGGTTTGGTCATGACTGCCGCTCGCCAGCGCAGCACCATCTGAACTAAAAGCGACCGATCGCACCCAATCAGTATGTCCCTGTAAGGTTCTCACAATTTGTCCTGTGCCAATATCCCAGAGCTTCACGGTTTGGTCTTGGCTCCCGCTAGCCAAGGTCATGCCATCCGGACTGAATGCCACTGACCAAACCCAACCTTGATGTCCTTGCAGTGTTTTTAAGAGTAGCCCTGTGACAACATCCCACAGTCTCACGGTTCGGTCTTGGCTGCTGCTGGCAAGCATTTTACCGTCGGGACTAAATGCGACTGACCAAACCCAATCCGTATGTCCTTGTAAGGTCGTTAAAAGTCGTCCAGTTGCAATATCCCAAAGCTTTACCGTCTGGTCAGCACTGCCACTAGCGAGGGTCGTACCGTCCTGGCTAAATCTAACCGAGTGAACTTCATTTTGATGGTTATCAAAGGTTAAAAGGACTTCCCCATTTGCAACGTTGTACAACCGAATTTGATTGTTCGCAGCTCCGATCGCGAAGGTTTTGCTATTTGGGCTAAAGTCAACTGCATAAATAGCTCCAAAGGTTTGAGAAAAAACAGAATTGGAGAAGTTTGCAAGCGTAAAATTCACATCATGCAAGGTGGTTTTTTGCAAATAGGCATGTCGAATCGTTAGATTGGAGATGTCGTAACCAGTTAAATCTATTTGCAAATTAATACATAGATTAATCCAGTTACCTGCGCCATAGCCAGAGAATGAATCAGCCTGGATACGCAATAGCTGGAGAATTCTTAGAAGTTGCTGTATGAGCGATTGAGTACTGCTGTATTCTGCTCGTAATTTTTTAGAGATTACACCTAAAATCAGTCGAGTTTGACTCAGACGAACATAATCTTTCCCAGTAGTTTTAATGAGCGCATAGTGCGTGAAGAAAGATAAATTTTCGGTAATTAGTTCAGTTGCCACTTGTTCGGTAAACGAATCGGTGACATACTCCATCACAACGGATTGTTGAGTATAGCTGCCCGGTGGCTTTGCCTCGCCTTTGGGCGCGCGCTTCTCAATCAAACTTCGCCGTCTCAAAGACTCCAACGCTTCTAATAAATTGGCGCGTGAAACGGACGGAATAATGTCTTCTGCTAGCTCTGCGATCGTCGTCCACTCCCGATTAATCGCCAGCCAGATCATCACCGTTTGTTCTAAATTCGAGAGGCGGTTAAATTGTTCTTCTAGTAACCGTCGAACGCCATTAAATAGAATCGCGTTCTGCTGCAAAAACTGCTCAATGTCGCCGTCAAATATATCTTGGATTGAGCTAGCTACAATTTTAAGTGCTAAGGGATTGTAGCCATACTGTTCCGCCAATGTTTCTTTATCTGCCGCCGATCCAAACAATCTCTTCGCTTCAATTAGAGCTTGAGCAGTTTCAGGCGAGCCGTCTAATGGAAGCGATCGCACCGCTTCCGTCCCTTCTAAAACTGCAATTTCAGATGGTTTCTCGCGACTGGTGACCAACACACAGCTCTGGTGCTGCACTTCACATAGCATCTTCAATAATTCACCATAGGATTCGTAACCGGAACGATATTGCCCAGCCCGATCGCCTGCTTGAAAAAGCGTTTCTGCGTTGTCCAGCACGACTAAACAACGACGCGATCGCAACCAATGAATCAACCGCCCGACTTCTAATCTTGTCTCCTGTTGATCAGAAACAAACGGCACAAGCTCTGCCAGTAATGTTTCGAGGAGTGGCGCATTCCGCAGCGATCGCCAGATGACACACTCAAACTCGTGCTGGATGTCCTGAGCGAGTTTGACCGCGAGGGTGGTCTTACCAATGCCGCCCATGCCCAGCAGCAAAACTAGACGGCAGTGGTCTCGCACGATCCAGTGCTGAAGAGTCGATCGTTCCGTTTCTCGACCATAGAAGATAGAGACATCGATCGCTTCACCCCAGTCAGTGGCGATAGATGCTTGAATAACAGCGTTTCGAGAAGCGGGAGCGGATGCGATTGTTTCATTTGTCGGCGAGTTTGTGGCTTCTTC
>NZ_JACJPC010000062.1:0-73775 GCF_014695875.1 Leptolyngbya sp. FACHB-541
GACACCCCGCTTCGCGGGGTGTCCCTCCATCGGTAGTTCTCATTTTTGGAAGTGATATTACAAAAGAATGAGGCAGGGTTAAGCTCTTGCCCCATTCTTTATTCTTTTACGACTACAAATAAAAAGGCACCTTGCTATGCAGAGTGCCTTTTTATTTATGGATTAACAGTAAGAGGATTAACAGTAAGACTGAATGTCTTCACCACACTGGTCAACTAGAAAGCAAAGAGAACGGAAGCGAAGCCCAACAAACTGGTCGTATAAAGGGTTGAGCTTACACAGAGGGGGGATGTGGGCTACGGTACGACCAAACAGATTAACGTCACGTTCAAAAGGACATTGGGCAGGAATCAACCGAGAGATGAGACGGGCAACTTTGGGGTCACGAATTTCAACGTTATCCAACCATTGACGCACAGGCTGTAAGAGATCGGAATGAGCCTTACTGCCTTGATTTGCTCTGGGTGAGATGTTCATGTTGAGAGGTACTGGCGATCGCACGATCGCTCAATTAAGTTTTCGTTCCTGTTACAAAGATACGAATGGGATCAAAATGTTTCTTAAAGGAAGTGAGAAAAAAACCGAGTTTTCACTAAAGCTCTGGTGAAAACTTCTTATCTGCAAGACTTTGGTGAGTATTTTTGCGGTGTTAGCCAATTCCAGTCCCTACAGATAAGTCAACTTGTGGAGCGAATTAATCAACGGACACGCCTGATGAAAGCAATCGTGACTGTAAAAATGAGCTTCTTGCTCGTTGTCACGGCACCCAGTTTATATAAGGAAGGTTACCCATTCCGATGGGGGAACTTACCCATCGTAGCGCCGATATCTTAACTTTTGCCACTCAAATGAGCAAGATTTCTACGCTACATTCCTATGAACCAGGATTTTGCTGATTCTCCAAATATCGGCTCAATCCGTAAGCCATATCACCCCGTGTCATCGGTCGCAGTGGACCAATCTGACTGCTGGCATCTACATTCACAAATCCTTCATACAGTGCTGTTGCCATTGACCGTCTTGCCCAGACAGGAATGTCTGTCGAATCTGGATACTGGGCCAGAATCTCGTCAATCGTCTCATTGGGAAACTGGAATACCCCATAAGCCTGAGCAAAAATGGAAAAGGCTTCTGCCCGTGAAACTCGCTGCTCTGGGAAAAAACGCCCTTCCCGATAGCCCGTCATGATGCCATTTCGCAATACCGTTTGGATGTCGTTGTAGGCCCAGTGTGATTCAGGTACATCCTGCATCTGAATCACCATCGCTTGATCGGGATTGCGCCGATCGAGTTGAAAAGTTTTAACCAAAATACTAGCTAGCTCTGCCCGGCTCAAAAGTGCGTCAGCACGAAAGTCACCGTTAGCAGAACGACTCATCAGCCCTGCATTGACAACTCGATCAACCGGATCAGAAACCACCTGAGCTTGGGCGATCGCCGATGTGCCACACAGCACGAAGGTGAGAGAAAGGGCACTAAGAAACCGTTTCATACTTGAAAAACCTACACTCAGTTTTGGTTGATGTAGCTACTGTGTCTCAAGTTAGCCATTCTGGTGTTGATTCTACGGAAGGAAAAAAGTGACTCATTTCCATCCAGCAAAATAACTCAGTCAAATGAGTTTGACGTGTGGCGATTTAGTTAAGTTTCCTGAAGTAGGGGAGAGCAGAGGATAGTGATCGCATTCTTCCGTATCTCCCTAACCATTCTGCTAAGAATTAATTTTCCGGTTCAATTCCTGCGGCTCGTAGCTGCGCTGCCAACCGGTCTGCCCGTCGCCGTTCTTGCTCTGCTCGTTGCCGTTCTTGTTCTGCAAATTCTGATCCCCAGAGCAACGGCTCTCCCTGTTCATTCCACCAGCGCAACCAGTAACCGGTGCGGTTTTCTCGGATTCCCTGCCATGTGCCCAGAAATAGATTCATTTCAGCGATCCAATAGCGATCGCCAGACTCAAGCGATTGCAGTTTGTAGCGCATTGAATCATCTAACTTATAAACTTCCAAAGCTCCGCTATTGGGTTCAAAAATGACGTAGTTAGGAACTTGTAAAATCTGCTCGTAGAAAAACCATTTTCCAGGCGGGTAAGTTGGCTTAACTGAATACTCCGTCCCTTCCGTATCAGATAAAAATTCCATCACAATCGCAGGAATGTCACCTTGAAGGTTCGGTGTATAGCTCCGCACAACCTCTTCTCGTGGCACTCGAATAGACGCGACATATCCCCAATCCGGGGCTTTAATGACAATCCGACCATTCAAGGTGGCGCAAATGCCGTAGCTAGTCGTGGTTAATGCGCTACCTGGCAGCTTCCCAGCAAGTTCCAGACTTTCGGTGAGCGCAGCAGCAAGGGATGGCTGATTAATGTTGTCCACTGGCTCATCGTCTAAAACATAGTCATCGGGCAGTTTTTCCCAGGTGACCTGATAAGGAATTGAACTGGCTAACATGATTTTTGCCATTCATGATTTGTCATTATAAAGTCACCTTAGTCAAACCAGCGCAGGTTCAGGCAGCGCGCCACGCATTCGACCAAGCCAGTCAATCAGGTTCTCAAGTTGAAGGTCGGCATTGAGAACGGCTAGTCCACGCACGGTGACTTTTCCGGGGGTGTAGACAAAGCGAGTTTGCAGATGTTCTGGTAGGTTGGCTTTGAGCAAATTCCAGGCGGGTTCCTCCATTGGTGTTTCTAAGACGACATGCTGTTTGCCTTCGGGCTTGATTCTTGAGAAGCCAAGTTTCTTGGCAATTTGCTTCAGTTCTACGACGCGAATGAGCTGTAGGGCAGCAGTGGGAATTGGACCGTAGCGATCGCTCCAATCCGCAGCAATCTGAGTCAATTCCTGCTTAGAGTCGGCAGATGCCACAGCCCGATAAGCGCTCATCTTTTGATCTAAATCTGGAATGTAGTCGGCAGGGATAAAAGCAGTCAAATTCAAATCAATTTGAGCATCATCAACCTGGGGAATCTCCTGCCCGCGAATTTCTTTAATCGCCTCCTCCAGCATTTCCATATATAAGTCAAAGCCGATCGCATCCATCTGTCCAGACTGCTCAGCGCCCAACAGATTTCCTACACCGCGAATTTCCATGTCTCGCACGGCAAGCTGATAGCCTGACCCCAGTTGAGTGAATTCCTGAATCGCCCGCAACCGCTGTCGAGCCGTATCTGAAAGCTGACTTTGCTTAGGATAAAACAACCAAGCGTGAGCCTGAATTCCAGCTCTGCCGACCCGACCTCGAAGTTGATAAAGCTGAGACAAGCCAAACCGCTGCGCGTCTTCAATTAGAATCGTGTTGACACGGGGAATGTCCAGACCTGATTCAATAATGGTGGTGCAAACCAGAATTTCAGCGTCTCCATTGCTAAAAGTAAGCATGGTGGCTTCCAGTTCACCTTCTTGCATTTGACCGTGGGCGATCGCCAATCTCGCACTAGGCACCATCTCCCGCAGCTTCCCGGCAGTTTCTTCAATTCCCTCAACTCGCGGCACCACGTAAAACACCTGCCCACCCCGGTCAAGCTCCTGGCGAATCGCGGTTCTCACCATATCAGGATCAAGTGGCGCAAGGTGAGTTTTGATTGGGCGACGAGAAGGGGGCGGCGTAGTGATCAGGCTCATTTCCCTCACACCTGACAGCGCCATGTAAAGCGTCCGGGGAATAGGCGTAGCGCTGAGCGTTAGCACATCGACTTGAGTTCTAAGCGACTTGATCTTTTCTTTCTGGTTTACGCCAAACCGCTGCTCTTCATCTACTACCAGCAAACCCAAATCCCGGAACTTAACGCCCTTGCCCAGCAGTTGATGCGTCCCCACCACGATGTCTAGCTCCCCGGTTGAAAGTCGCTGCTGAATATCGCGCCGTTCATCCAACGTGCGGAAGCGGTTCAGCAGCCCAATCTGAATGGGGTAAGGCGCAAATCGCTCTTTTAGCGTGTGGTAGTGCTGCTGCGTCAAGATCGTCGTTGGAGCGAGCAGCGCCACCTGTTTGCCCGCCGTCACCGCTTTGAAGATCGCTCGAATTGCCACTTCAGTTTTGCCAAAACCGACGTCGCCACAGACGAGACGATCCATCGGGCGAGGGCTTTCCATATCTCGCTTCACATCCTGGACGGCTTTAAGCTGGTCAGTTGTCGGTTGATAGGGGAAGGAGTCTTCCATCTCCTCTTGCCAAGGCATATCGGACGGATAGGGGTGTCCCTCCTGTTGCGATCGCTGAGCATAAAGCTGCAACAAATCAACCGCAACCTTTTTAACTGCCTTGCGAACCTTACTCTTAGTTTTCTCCCACGCCTTGTTCGACATTTTGTTGAGCTGGGGCACCTGATCCCCGGCTCCCCGAAAGCGCGATAGAGAACTAAGCTGATCGGCCGCTACCCGCAGCAACCCATCCGCATATTGCAACACCAGATATTCCCGGATCTCATAGTTGATCTCCAGGCTTTCTAATTTAAGGAATTTACCTACACCGTGATTCTTGTGAACCACGTAATCTCCGGGCTGGAGCTTGTTGGGGTCAACCTGTTTGGAGGCAGCACGGCGGCGTTTGCGGACATAGCTGGGCGTTGCCAGGGAATGCTGTCCAAAAAACTCCCGATCAGTAACGATCACCAATCGGAAAGTCGGCAGGATGAAACCTTCTAGCTCTGCGAGCCCTGAATATTTGACCGCAACGGGAATGTGCTGCCCCTGAAGCTTGTCGATCGCCAAATAATCTCGCGGATTGGGCACAAACTGCGCTGGACAGTCATGCTCTTGCAAGAGTGACACCGATCGCGACGGCTGGGCCGAAACCAGCCAGATCGAGAAGTTGCGATCGCGCTCTTGCCTCAACGTCTCAGCTAGCTTGGCAAACTGATGCGGGGTAGCAGGCACAGGACGACTAGCAAGGTTAAGTCCATTTCCTTCTTCTGCCAATTCTGATAAATGCAGTCGCTCAAATAGCTCCAGGTCAGCCAAAGAATCTGTAAAACTGCGGTGAATTTGCGGCAGCGGCATATCGTGATTTGCACCCACTGCCGTTTCTTGCCACTGCTCCTGGGCGTGTTCAGACCAGCGATCGCCATGCGCTCGACACTGCTCCGGCTCATCGATTGCTACCAGCGTATTTTCCGGCAGGTAATCTAGCAGCGATGCAGGCTGCTTAAATGCCAGTCCCAAAAATCGCCGCATTCCTTCAATCGTTTGCCCCGACTCTAGCCGCTCCAACTCTTCAACCGAAAGGTAATGCGCCAAGCGGGAATCAATTTGAGAGGGAGCTTCCTTGCCATTCTCTAATCCCCAACCCCCAACCCCCAACCCCTGCATAATCATGGGGCCGAAGTCAGTCGTGGTTAAAACCAAACGGGTGATGCTGTCGAGCGATCGCTGTGTTGCCGGGTCAAACTCACGAATCTGGTCAAGCTCATCGCCAAATAGCTCCAGACGCACGGGTAGCTCCGAGGCAACCGGAAACACGTCAATAATGTCTCCCCGACGGCTCCACTGCCCCTCCGTTTCAACCAATGGCACCCGCTCATAGCCTAGCCGCGCTAGCTGCTGGCTAAATTCTTCCAGGTTTAGCTCCATGCCTCGGTTCAACGTAAGGCAATAATGCTGAAATGTTTCAGTGGGCGGCAGATGAGGCTGAAGGGCGCGTTCGGTCGTGACAATCACGATCGGGGATTGGGAGTTAGGGGTTGGAGATTGGGGGTTGGACGGTGAAGCTAAAGTCCGTTTGCCCAGTCCTTGCAGGTCGGCAAGCACCTGAAGTTGCCCCCAAGTCATTTCAGCTTCAGAGTCAAAGGGTTCGTAAGGAGAAGCCTCCGAAGTGGGGTAGAAATGCACAGTTTGCCAACCCATTGCTTCGAGTTGAGCCGTCCAGCGTCCAGCTTCTTCAAGCGTGGCAGCGATCACCAGCAGGTTGTGCTGGCGGACTTGGGCGATCGCCGAAGCAATCAACCCTTTAGGAATGCGGGCAATGCCATTTAACACTAGAGACCGCTGCTGGCTCAGTTTGCTCAGCAGTTCGGTGGTGAGGGGCGATCGCCCCAACGCGCGAGTAATTGAAGAAAAAGCCATACGCCCTGGAATCGCAGTGTGGTGGAGCGTTGAAAAATCAACGTTTAAGGATGAGAGATTACCGTTTAAGAGATTAAAGATATCTCAAAATTTACCTATCTTAACTATTCTAAAAGGCTTATCATCTGCAGTACGCCCCGAATAACACAACCCAGGTAGGGTAATCCGATTGCAGTAATTTGTCAGATTAAAATCGATGGATGTTATCTAGTCCGAAAACGGCGCTAGTTCCCTCAAACTTAATAGCAGGTCATTCCAGGCACCCTAAGCATGTCTTCTGTCACCTTCGAAATTTTAATTATTTTGCTGCTGGTCATTGCCAATGGCGTATTTGCAATGTCTGAGATTGCCGTTGTTTCAGCCCGCAAAGCCCGCCTCCAAGAATTAGCCGAAGATGGGGATGCTAAAGCTCAGGCTGCCCTAGAACTGGCAAACGCTCCCAATCGTTTTCTTTCCACAGTACAGGTCGGCATTACCCTGATCGGCATCCTGGCGGGAGCTTTTGGTGGAGCAACCCTGGCAGGTAGACTAGCTCCCTACATTGGGCTGGTGCCTCTTTTAAAGAACTATAGTCAGGCGATCGCCTTTGGACTCGTCGTTGCCATCATCACCTACCTATCCATCATCATCGGTGAACTGGTTCCTAAACGTTTGGCCCTAGCTAGCCCCGAAAAGATTGCTGCATCAGTCGCAATTCCAATGCAGTGGCTCTCAAGAATTGCCTACCCCGTAGTCTATCTGCTGACCAGTTCTACAGATTCAATCTTGCGACTGCTAGGTGCAGGTGGGGCATCAGACGAGCCCCTCGTCACCGAAGAAGAAATCAAAGTTTTGATTCGACAGGGAGCCGAAGCCGGAACCTTTGAAATTGCAGAGCAAGACATGGTAGAGCGAGTCTTTCGTCTGGGCGATCAGCATGTCGCCTCATTGATGACTCCTCGATTCGACATCACCTGGCTAGACATCAACGACTCTACCGAAGTCAATCGCCAAAAAATGATCGAGAGCCGTCATAGTCGCTTTCCGGTTTGTCAAGACAACCCTGATCACGTACTAGGCGTGGTTAACGTTACAGATTTGCTAGCCCGGAGCCTCTTAAACCGGCCCCTTGACCTAATTGACATCCTGCGACAGCCCTTATTCGTTCCTGAAAGTACCCGTGCCTTCAAGGTGTTGGAAATGTTTAAGCAGTCTGGCACTCACATTGCGCTGGTAGTTGATGAATATGGCGTAACCCAGGGAATCGTAACCCTAAATGATGTGATGGAAGTCATCATTGGAGATGTTCCTTTCGCCGACCAGCCTCACGAGTCACCTGCAATTCAGCGTGAAGATGGATCCTGGCTGCTAGACGGAACATTGCCAATCGAAAAATTCAAAGAAATCTTTGAGATTGAGGAAATTCCAGGCGAAGATCGCGGCAACTTTCAAACTTTGGGGGGATTTGTAATTACTCAACTTGGGCGTATTCCTACGTCATCCGATCATTTTGAGTGGAATAATTTACGTTTAGAAGTGATGGATATGGACGGAAATCGGGTTGATAAGGTGCTAGTTATGCCGACTCAGTTCCAGGTGCAATCAAGAAATTAACCTTCTCCAAATCCCTTCATAGAGTTTTGTTAAAAAACATCGCATTATATTAAACAAAAACGACACTAACTGTAATCTCACTGAAAACTTCATTGGAAATTCAATATTCCAGGGGTTAGCTTTACTCACCCGTTTACCAAGCTGTGGGATTGTATTGGCGAAGAGCAGCTTGTCTGCATCCTGCTCAAACTTCTTGTAACTCAACTAGGAGGAGCAACACTTAACTCTTTAGATTTCTAGAACTGAGCTAAAACCAGCTAGATTAGCTAAGCATTGTTTAGCATGACTATCTAATAACAATTTAGAACCTGAGAAAGAAGTTGTGCGGGAGCAAAGCGCTGTAACATGCAGCTTTGGTGCCTTTAACTTTAATTCACCTCAGGTGTTTCTCTACTAGACTTGAACCCTTGAGCCAAAGAACCTATAGAGACTTTTGGCTGTCATAAATAGAGACAACAGAATTGACTAGAGGCTACAGGGAAGCTGCCTACAGCTCGTAAGTAGCCAGTTCTGGATGGAATTGAGATTGTATTTTTCAGTCTCTAACTTTTGCTGTAAAACCGCCCGTTCAAACAACGCGTTTCTTGTTGATCACTAAACCTAGTCGAAGGAGTTGCTATGTCCGAGCTGATTCAAGCGATTCTTACCAATCAGGATGAGAGAGCCGATTTACGCCAGTTTGCCAGCGAATTGAGACAGCGCGATCAGCAATATTTGCTGAGAAATGACATCATTACCGCTTTTGCCGAGTATTGTGCCCACAACCAGAAACCTGAGCAGTTTTTGCAGTCTTCTCATTTAGGCAAGCTCATTTATTACACACAGGAAATCATCTTAGATCAGGAAAGCTTGTGCATAATCGTTAGACCTAAAATTGCCAGTCAGGAGGTCTATCGATTATTGGAAGATTTAACTGTAGAGTCAATGACAGTTCAAGAGTTGTTGGATCTGCGCGATCGCTTCGTTAACCGCTTCAATCCGCAAGAAGGCGATGTTTTGGAGGTTGATTTCCAGCCCTTTTATGACTATTCACCCGCCCTGCGCGATCCCAAAAACATCGGCAAAGGCGTAGAATTCCTCAACCGCTACCTTTCCAGCAAATTATTCCAAGACCCAAAGCAGTGGTTAGAGGCGCTTTACAAATTCCTCAGCCTGCATAGCTGCAATGGCACTCAACTCCTGATCAACGGTCGGATTCAATCCCAACAACAACTTTCGGATCAGCTAAAACGCGCCCTGACCCTAGTTAGCAATCGCCCCCACGATGAGGCTTACGACAATTTTCGGTTTGACCTACAAGCATTAGGATTTGAGCCAGGTTGGGGAAATACTGCAGGCCGAGTTCGTGAAACGCTGGAGATGCTCGACCAGCTTTTAGATTCGCCAGATCACCAATCCCTGGAAGCTTTCATTTCCCGCATTCCGATGGTGTTTCGGGTGGTGTTAGTCTCCCCTCATGGCTGGTTTGGGCAAGAGGGAGTCTTGGGCCGCCCCGATACAGGCGGTCAGGTTGTATACGTCCTTGACCAGGTAAGAAGCATTGAAAAGCAGCTCCAGCAAGACATTGCTCTAGCAGGACTAGAAGCCGAGTCCGTCCATCCTAAGGTGATTGTCCTGACTCGCCTGATTCCCAACAGCGACGGCACGCTCTGCAACCAACGGCTGGAGAAGATTCACGGCACTCAGAATGGTTGGATTTTGCGTGTACCCTTCCGCGAATTTAACCCCAACCTCACGCAAAATTGGATTTCCCGCTTTGAAATCTGGCCTTACCTAGAAACCTACGCCATTGACGCTGAACGAGAACTGTTGGCTGAGTTTCAGGGCAAACCAGATCTGATTATTGGCAACTATTCCGATGGCAATCTGGTCGCCTTCTTGCTCGCCCGCCGCCTGAAAGTCACTCAGTGCAACGTGGCGCACGCTCTAGAAAAATCAAAATACCTGTTCAGTAACCTGTACTGGCAAGACCTGGAAGACCAGTATCACTTCTCGATTCAGTTTACAGCTGACCTGATTGCTATGAACGCTGCTAACTTCATCATCAGCAGCACCTACCAGGAAATTGTTGGAACGCCCGACAGTGTTGGACAATACGAGTCTTACAAATGCTTCACGATGCCAGAGCTGTATCACGTGGTGAGTGGAATTGATCTATTCAGCCCTAAATTTAACGTGGTGCCCCCTGGCGTAAACGAAAGCTCCTACTTTCCCTACAGTCGGATGGAAGATCGGGTACCAGGCGATCGCGATCGCCTAGAAGAACTGCTCTTCACCTCAGAAGACCCTAGCAGTGTTTATGGCAAACTAGACGACCCCAGCAAACGCCCCCTGTTTTCGATGGCCCGCCTCGATCGAATCAAGAACCTCACGGGTCTAGCCGAATGCTTTGGTATGAGCAAAGCATTGCAGGAGCGGTGCAACCTGATTTTGGTGGCAGGAAAACTGCGGGCAGAGGAATCAAACGACCAGGAAGAGATCAACGAGATCCACAAACTTTACCAAATCATCGATCAGTACAACCTGCACGGCAAAATTCGGTGGCTAGGCGTGCGTTTGCCGAAGAGCGATTCTGGAGAAATCTACCGGGTGATTGCCGACAACCGAGGCATTTTTGTTCAGCCTGCTCTGTTTGAAGCCTTTGGTCTAACCATCTTGGAAGCCATGATTTCTGGACTACCCACATTTGGAACTCGTTTTGGTGGTCCATTGGAAATTATTCAGGACAAGTACAACGGCTTCTACATCAACCCGACGTTGCCTGAAGAAATGGCTGAAATCATTCTGGATTTCATCTCCAAGTGTGACCAAAATCCTGGCTACTGGGAGGAAATCTCTAATCGCGGAATAGAGCGGGTTTACAGCACCTACACCTGGAAAATTCACACCACCAAGCTGATGTCGCTCGCCAAAATCTACGGCTTCTGGAACTATACTTCGCAAGAAAACCGAGAGGATATGGTGCGCTACATTGAGATGCTGTTTCATCTGCTCTACAAGCCCATGTCCAAGAGCTTGCTAGAAAAGCACATGCAGCGCTAGTAGAAACAAAGACAACCAATAAAGACAATAAAGAAGGGAGGCAGGACATTGTCCTGCCTCCCTTCTTTATGAAACCAAGACCGACACCCTAGCGAGAAAGTTCTAGTCGTGCGTAGAAGGGTTTTGATTTCGGCTCCAGGGATACTTTTTGCGGGATTTCTTAACTAAAGGTGCGTTAACGCTAGCGTGGAAATCTTCCTGAACCTTATGCGTCAGGCAGCGAGAAACCTGTCTAACAACTTGATTGAGCAGGCGATCGCCCGTCGATTGCACTAACGACTTCGGCAAAGCATGAATAAACCGAGGAAACTGAACATACACTTCTAAATTGAGTTCCCACACCACCTGAGTCAGCTTTGTTGAGGCATCCACCTCAGCGTTTGCCTCAACCAGTTCTAGAGCAGCCTGAAAGTCTACATCGTAGCCAGGTGCTTCATATCCAGGAATGGAAATCGTTTTGATGCGATAAACTCCCTGGTCTTGAGGCAGTAAATCTAAGCCAACTTTAGGCTCCACCTCATAACCAAATGAGCCAAACCGTCCAATTATCAGCGTATAGCCATTTTCTCCGAGCGGCTCTGCCTTCATCGGGTGGGCACAGCGGCGAAACCAGCCATGATGTGCATCTAAATACTTGGCTACGGTCTCAGCGTCAGCATACATGTCCATGCAGCCCTTGTAGTAGCCATGAAAGCAAGTCGGTTCGGCAAGGTAGGCGGACTCTTCCATAGTAGGCACATTACCATCAACCAACCCTGATGTGACGCTCAAAATAGGGTTTGAGTTCTCGATGGGCTGATGATCTGCTGAGTTGGCCTGCATAAACATACTTTCCTACAATCTCGTCTGCAATAGTGGCTATTGAATTTACTATTTGACTCGACCCGTGCCTAGATTTGGCAGAGACACAGGGGTAAACGCAAAAATCTATCTATCGAGGATTCAATTACCTAGTTCACTCAGCATATCTTTTGATCTAGAAGTCAACCATGATTGATCTACGGAAAAGATAAGGCGATATCCGGCTGTCATACTTGATCAAGATCATCGCTGTACGTGATTTCAGGTGAATCGTTGGAGCCTAGCTTAACTTAACTACATGTTGTTGTGGCTAGATTACCCATTTCTACCTTAAAGTCCAGCAGAGATCCTGTATCTCAGATTCATATTCATCAACTTATCAACGTTAATTCATCAACTTAAAGACAGACCATGAAAGCATTTGTAGCAGGGGCTACCGGTGAAACCGGACGGAGAATCGTGCAAGAGTTAGTTCAAAGAAATATACCCGTTCGGGCATTAGTGCGCGATTTAGAGAAGGGACGGCAGATTTTACCTGCTGAGGCTGAGCTAGTGGTGGGTGACGTGTTGCAGCTTGAGAGTTTGAAGGCAGCGATCGCCGACAGTACTGTACTCCTCTGCGCGACGGGAGCTAGCCCCAGCTTCGACCCAACCGGGCCTTACAAAGTGGATTACGAGGGCAGCAAAAACTTAGTAGATGCAGCTAAAGCGACTGGCATTGAACAGTTTGTATTTGTTTCCTCTCTCTGCACTTCCCAGTTTTTTCATCCGCTCAATCTGTTTTGGCTAATTCTGGTATGGAAGAAGCGGGCAGAGGAATATCTGCAAAGCAGTGGCTTGCCCTACACGATTGTGCGACCGGGAGGGCTAAAAAACGAAGACAATAGCGATCGCATCGTCATGGCAAGCGCAGATACGCTGTTCGACGGCAGCATTCCCCGCACGAAAGTAGCGCAAGTCTGCGTAGAATCGCTCTTTCAGTCTACCGCTCGCAACAAAATCGTAGAAATTGTGGCAAAACCGGAAGCGCCAGTGAAGCCATTTGAGGAGTTGTTTGCTAGCATAGCTTGATTGAAATACAAGCAAAAAGGTAGCCGACTCAGTGCGTCCATCGCCCTCGCAAGCTTCCGAAAAGCTTTCAGCCGCCGAACGGGATCAAAACTCTGGTTCATTTTGGCACTTTCTAATTATTTTGAGCATTGTGGGCATGAGTCTGACGCTCATGTCGAAGGATTGGCAAGGGAGTTTAACTGGACTGCCCCTTGACCCCAACTGGGATGGGCATCCCATTCCTCTAGCAATGCGGGGTGGCGATCCCTATATTCGGGCGCTGATGCGAACGATTTCTGTGAGCGAGTCTAGCGATCCTCAGCCTTATTCGATCATGTATGGGGGCGATCGCATTCAAGATCTCAGCAGCCACCCCGATCGTTGCATTCCAATCGTCGCTGGACCTAACCTGGGCGACTGTACAACCGCAGCAGGACGCTACCAGTTTCTCACAACTACCTGGCTGGAAAAGGCAAGAGAGTATCACTCTAAGCCCCCCGCGTTTCTATTTCGTAAAACCTATAGCTTTGCCCCAGAGTTTCAAGATGAGGTCGTTTACGACTGGCTTACCGACTCTCAAGCCTGGGGAGTTGACCTTTCAGCATTGCTTAGGTCAGGCAATATTGAAGAAGTTCTGCAAATTCTCTCAGGCACCTGGACAAGCCTTGGCTATGGCATTGAAACTAACGCCATGACTGCCAGCCTGCCGGAGGTTTACTATGAATTACTTGAGGAAGAACTGCAAGCCGCAGGGCAATTTTGACAAGACAAACTGGCAAGAGGAATAAGCCGTCAATCACTAAAGATCTGGGTAGGTAAGCCGTCAATACTTTTCTGATTCTTGTCGTGCCAATATTGCTCGATGCCACTATCTCCCTTCTTTTCTGCCCAATTGATCAATGTTTCTCGCTGCTGCTTAAATTCATAAAGTGGCACTCCATAACCACAGGATGTTTGAGCTGCTTCAACCGTCAGCACCATGATCTGGCGCTCGCCAGGAGTGACATTAAACAACGGATAAAACTCCTGCCACTCCGGGTGCCTGGGACGAATCGCCTTACCCTGCCCATAGAGGCGCAAAATCAGTGGCTGCTCGGTGAAACTGCAAAACATAATCGTCATACGACGGTTTTCATGCAGATGAGCCGCTGTTTCATTGCCACTTCCAGTCAGATCTAGATAGGCAACGGTTTTAGAATCAATGCACCGAAAGGTATCGATGCCTTTGGGCGACAAATTTACTCGTCCTTTAGTTGGAGCTGATGCTGTAAAAAACAGCTTTTGCTCAGCAATAAATTCTCGCAGGGACGAAGTTAATTCACTGTAAAACTTAGCCATAAAAACTCAGCTATACCGAAGTCAATCCTACAATGACAGCATCAGAATTACGGGAGAAACCGATCTAAAGCTGACTTTAACTCTTCAATTTCAACTTCGATATTGCCTTGTTTGGCTGCTCGTCCAACACATTCCGTCAAATGCTCGTCTAGTATAATTCGCGCGACCCGATCTAATCCTCCACGCACAGCGGCAATCTGCACTAACACATCTGGACAGGGGCGGCTCTCTTGCACCATGACCTTGATGCCGCGAATGTGCCCTTCGATGCGCGAGAGCCGATTAATAATCCGGCGTAGGGAATCTTCACTGTGAACGTGGGGATGGTTGGGCTGGTCTTCGTGAGCATGATCGGCATGGGAATGGTCGATCGCTGAATGCAAAGGTAACTCAGAAGCTGCCATGGTGGTACGATTGTTCACGTTTTCTCGATTCTATCCTAGTGCAGCTTCAACAAGGCCGCACTAGACACGGGTTCTCAACGGGGTTCAAAATTATTCTCTCACACCTATTTCCTACAGACTGGACAACACAATAGCTAGAATTTGACTAGATAGAGCGACTCATAAGCGATAAGGGTGCATTTTTGGGGGAACTGGTACTGCAATTCCGCTAAACGCACCTTCTCGAAGTGAGAATCGCTGTATCTCCTTTTGGAGTTCTAGTCTTTTAGCTAGGGTGTGACCTAGTTCTTGACTCCTGATCAACCGAAGTTTGCTCAGCGGTTACAAGTAGACACTATGCAGATCTGTGATTTTTTCCCTCACTTACAACGCTTACGACCCATGATGACTCGTATCTTTGTGCTGTTTTTGGTGACAGTCTTGGCGTTTGGGACGCTTCAAGCTGCTCCTGCGTGGGCAATTCCAATCTCTCCGACTGGACAGATTCTGGCACAGGCTCCTTCTGCTGCGGCTAGCACGGAAAGTTTTGTAGCAGCGGCTGTCAATCAAGTCGGGCCAGCGGTCGTCCGGATTGATACGGAACGGACTATTACCCGTAGCGTTGATCCGTTTTTTAACGATCCATTTTTCCGCCGCTATTTTGGAGGAGCCGCACCTCAACCCTATGAAGAACGTCAAATTGGTCAGGGATCAGGCTTCATCATCGACAGCAGTGGAATTATTGTGACAAATGCTCATGTTGTGGATCGGGCAGATAGTGTTCGGGTGACGCTCAAAGACGGACGCACGTTTTCTGGGGAGGTGCGGGGTTCAGATGAAGTGACAGATTTGGCAGTCGTCAAGATCGAGGGAGACAATTTGCCTGTTTCACCAGTGGGCGACTCAGATCAGGTACAAGTTGGAGATTGGGCGATCGCCGTTGGCAACCCGCTCGGACTCGACAACACCGTCACTTTAGGAATTGTGAGTACACTGAATCGCTCTAGTGCCCTCGTCGGAATTCCTGACAAGCGATTAGAGTTTATTCAAACTGATGCTGCTATTAACCCTGGTAATTCTGGTGGTCCGCTACTGAATGCACGAGGTGAGGTAATTGGAATCAATACAGCAATCAGAGCAAATGCGACCGGGATTGGTTTTGCAATTCCAATCAACCTGGCTAAGGAAATTACCGATCGCCTGGCTAGAGGTGAAAGCGTTTCCCACCCCTATTTAGGGGTACAGATCGCCACACTCACGCCGGACTTGGCAAAGCAGAATAACGACGATCCTAACTCCAGCATTGTCCTACCCGAAGTTAACGGGGTTCTAATCGTGGGTGTGATACAAAATGCACCTGCGGCTGAAGCTGGACTGCGTCGAGGTGACGTCATTACTCAGGTTGATGGACAAGCCGTGAGGACCGCCGACCAACTGCAAAATTTAGTTGATCGGAGTGGAGTGGGTAGAACGCTGCGGCTGAGAGTGCAAAGGGGCGATCGCACCCAACAGGTTTCTGTTCGTACAGCCGAACTTCAACCCACTCCATAGCTTTTGCTTAGTACCAATTCCAAAAATTAAGGCAATAGATAGAAGGGCACCCCGCGCTGCGGGGTGCCCTAATTTTTAGAAAGGGTGAGGGCACTGCCCTCACCTTCTTACGTGATCTTTATAAGGTATGACTTCGAGTCTATTCCTCCTCGTCGTCCACCTCATCTTCAAAGTCGTCATCCAGGATGGGAGAGTAGGAGTCCTCTTCATCCTCTTCTGGACTTTCTTGGCTACCAAAGCTAAAGCCGGGGGGGCGACTGCTAATAGGCTCCAGTATCTCATCTCGTCCGCTACGCAAACCTTCTGGTGGTGGGAAGACATCAAAGCCTCCCTCTAACTCATAGGTACGAGCGGTGCGATCGTCTAAAACGACATCCTTGAGATCAACATCATCATCAAAGACGCTGCCATCAAAGCTTAGATCCAGGTCGGGGCTACCCACTTCTTCGTAAGCATTGAAGCCTGTACCCGCCGGAATCAAGCGACCGATGATCACGTTCTCCTTTAGTCCTCGTAACCAGTCTGACTTCCCTTCGATCGCTGCTTCTGTAAGAACCCTGGTGGTTTCCTGGAAGCTGGCGGCTGAGATGAAACTGTCGGTATTCAAAGAAGCCTTTGTGATACCTAACAGCATCGGGGTGTACTCAGCAGGCGCGCCACCCGTAATCGACATGGCCTCGTTGACTTGCTCAATTTGGTGCATGTCAACCAACTCACCGGGAAGCATACTGGTGTCGCCACCATCGTCCACTCTGGCTTTTGAGGTCATCTGCCGGACAATCACCTCAATGTGCTTGTCAGAAATGTCGATGCCCTGAGATTGGTAAACAGACTGAACCTCATTTACCAGGAAGTTTTGTACCCTCTCTAAGCTGATCAAGGCAGATTCGTGAACGCCCAGCGTTTCTCGATGCAGCTTGAAGAAGACTTCCAGAATTTCGTGAGGGTTAGCAGGACCATCGGTGAGGGGTTCAGCCGCCAATACTTCCTGACCATCTACAACGATGACGTTCTGTCCAGGTCCAATGGGATACTCCGTGATTACGCCGTCTGCTTCAATAATTTTGACTTCGACAGTTTCATCATCGCTGTAAACCACCTGAGCAGTGCCAGGACGAGCCGCTAGAATACAGGCTTCTTTGGGCTTACGAGCTTCCAAGAGTTCTTCAATCCGAGGTAGACCTTGAATGATGTCTCCCGTCTTCGTCCGCTCAAACACCAGGAGTACCAGGTTGTCACCCCGCTGCACCAGATCTCCATCATCAATATGCAGAACGGCACCCGGTGATACTCGATAAGGACGTGCAATTCGCAATGTCACCGCCTCGTCTGTCACTCGAACAACTTGACCAGAATCTTCTAGTCTGACTCCTGGTGCAATCTCTGTGGCTGCTACTAACAGATCACCTCGTTGCACAGTCGCCTTTTCGCCTTTCAGGTCTACCGTAACGCGGTCTACATCACGGACGACAAGAACTCGCCGGATTGCCTCCGCGCCTTCTCGAATACCGCGAATTTCTCCAGCTTCTTTACACTGAATTTCAGTACGAGCAACCACAGCACCCGGTGCAATCTGATCTCCATCTTTGACCAAGATGCGAGTTTGAGTACTGCCCTGAGTTTGGTCAGCTGATACATCTCGACGAATCACGAGTGATTCTAGAATCACTAGCTGCAAGCGCATTGAGTCTGGGTCAGATTCATCGGGAACAAGCTCGATGTCTGCTGCAAGCTGGGGAGCATCTTTGTCGATCTCTAACACCAGTTGAGTCCGCAGCAATTCTAAGCCTTCAACCGATTTCACCCGCTCTCCATCCTTGTAAGGAATGCGCTGGATCGCACGAAGCTGAATAGAGCGTCCCGATTCCTCGTTGGTCGATTCTTGACTCGGCACCGAAGGGATGTCAGGGACAGCAAACTCAGTCACGGGGCGCAGCAGCAGCGCTGGACCTTCAGGAGTTTCTACGTATTCGATGTAGCGCAAATCGCTGACAGACAGCCCTGGCATCACTTCTTGCCCTGGATTGGCGATCGAGCCATCCTTATTCATGACCGCTTCGGGATTGTCTGCCATGTGAAGTTCACCTGGCTTGATCACGATTTCGCGTAGAATATCGTTCTTCTGGGTAACTTCAACGACACCATTGCTTTGGCAGAAGATGTCTTTAACAACCTCTGTGCCTGCCTCAACGTATTGACCGTCTTCGACTAGGAGCAAAGAGATGTCTTTGTTGACTTCGTGAGATTCTTCTGGAATCCACAGCAAGGTTCCACCGCTTACGACTTCATAACCCTGCTTAGCTTTGCCCCGCTTGGCAACCTCTACGCCAGAATATTTGATAATTCCACCAGTTTGGGTGCGGTAGCGATCGTCAATCAGTTCGGCAACAACCTGATTGTTAGTCACTTTAGTGCCAGGGGTGGCAATGAGAGAAAAGCGCTGGTTGTGAGGCGTTTCAATCAGGTAGTGTTCTCTACCCTGATAGCTCTCAGCATGTACCCGTGCCTGGTCTAGCAAAACAGAGGCCGTAATGATTTCGACTTCACGCCCACCTTTGCCTTCGCTCTCTTGAGGAATCCGGACAACGCCACCATGCTCTGTAATAAGTTTGGTTTCTGCCAGGATGCTATTGGCATCAACGCGATCGCCATTTTTGACAACAGGCTCCGCTCCAGGTGGCAAGTTATAAACTTCACCTGAGAGAATCCAAACCAAGCCGCCCCTTTGAGCAATTCGGGTGGTGTTACCCTGACGGTCTTTCTTCTCCTCAGGAACCAGATCAGCAAACTTCACTTCACCTGCCAGGTCGGAGGCAACGTCTTTAGTAGCTTTTTCAGTTACCTTGCGAACGCGCCCTGCTGCAGGCATCTCAGCGATCATCTGCCCCGCTTTGACTGCAGTACCTTCTGGTGAAAAGAGAATAGAACCGGGAGGAATCGTAGTTGTTTCCTTTTGACCGCTAGCCGATTCAACGCTGACATCAACCGTTGCCTCCATAATCAGCGCGTCTTCACCATGACGGGTGCGGAATGCCCGCGCTCTCAGCTGTTTGGGCTTGGATAGGCGAACCACGCCATCAAACGATGCCCGAATCTGAGGCACTGTCTCACCCGTAAACGTACCCCCCGTGTGGAAGGTCCGCATGGTCAGCTGCGTACCTGGCTCACCAATAGATTGTGCAGCGATGATTCCAACTGCTTCACCCAGGTCAACCATATAGGCATGGGCTAAGCTCCAACCGTAGCAGTGCTGACAAACCGAGCGAGTAGCCTCGCAAGTGAGAGGCGATCGCACCACCACTTCACTCAGTCCTAACTTGCCTACCAACTGAGCCAAGTCATCCGAAATAGCCTGGTTTCGAGGTGCAACGACTTTACCCGTTTCTGGGTGGATAATGTCTTGAGCAATGACTCGACCCAGCAAACGGTCTTTCAGCGGAATCAAAACCCGTTCACCATCGGTCATACTGCGAACTGGAATACCTCGCTGGGTACCGCAATCCAGTTCTCGAATAATCACATCCTGAGAAACGTCTACCAAACGACGGGTGAGGTATCCAGAGTCTGCCGTTCTCAGCGCGGTATCGACCAATCCTTTACGCGCACCATAGGAGGAGATGATGTACTCCGTTACGGTTAAGCCTTCTCGGAAATTGGTTTTAATGGGCAAGTCGATGATTTCCCCTTGAGGGTTAGCCATCAGACCCCGCATTCCTACCAACTGACGCACCTGAGAAATGTTTCCTCGTGCTCCAGAGAATGCCATCATGTAAACCGAATTCAGCGGATCGCTAGATTCAAAGTGGCGCACCACTTCATCTTTCAGTTCTTCGCTGGTGTCGTTCCAAGTGTCAATTACTTTCTGGAAACGTTCGACCTCAGTAATATCGCCTCTGGTATAACGCGTTTCAGTTTGACGAATTTCTTCTTCGGCAGCTTCCAGTAGGCGACGCTTGCTAGGTGGAACCTGCAAATCATCTACACTAATCGACACACCCGCCTTGGTTGCGTATCGAAATCCCAAATCCTTCAGCTCGTCCGCCATTTGAGCAGTTCGTGCCGTGCCATAGTTGGTGAAAGCCCAGGCAATTAGCCTGCGTAGCTGTCCCTTATTGACGACGCGATTACGGAAAATAAATTCCTGCTCCTGCTTCTGAGTTGAGTTGTGCTCTGCCATTATTTGTCTCCGCCCCATAAAAAATAGCGATTAAGCAGTCAGCGATTAAGCTCAATTCAATAACTGAGTTGAAGCAAAACCGCTGACGACCGATTACCTCGGCTTAAACCAAGGCGTTTTGAATTGTTCGGTTGTAGATGATGCGACCGGGAGTAGTGCGAATGTATTGGGAAATGCGGTTTCCGTCTGCATCCTCTCGAATCCGACGGAACTTGTAGTATCTCGTCACCGTACCATCTGGGGATTTTTCTTCTTTTAGCAGCTCATGACTACCTGCTCCCTCGTCCTCAACTGCCCCATCAAACCGCACCCAGACATAGGCATGGATGTCTACCTGACCCTGCTCATAGCCAAGAATTGCATCATCCAAGGTAGAGAAGTAACGACCTTCTCCTTTTTGCTCAATTGGGTTTTCGGCTGTCAGGTAATAGCAACCCAAGACCATATCTTGGCTAGGCGTGACAATAGGTCGACCCGTCGCTGGGGAAAGGATATTGTTTGATGCCAACATCAACAGTCTGGCTTCAGCCTGAGCTTCTAGCGAGAGAGGAACGTGTACTGCCATTTGGTCACCATCAAAATCTGCGTTAAACGCAGGACAAACGAGAGGATGAATCTGAATGGCACGGCCTTCAACCAGAATTGGCTCAAATGCTTGAATACCTAAACGGTGAAGCGTTGGAGCACGGTTTAACATCACGGGGTGCCCCTCAATAACCTCCTCCAACACGTCCCAAACGCTGGGATCATTGCGCTGAATCAGTTTTTTCGCTGCTTTGATGTTGTTGACCAAACCCTGGCGAATCAACCGATGGATCACGAAGGGTTGGAATAGCTCGATCGCCATCTCTCTCGGCAGACCACACTGGTGAATCTTCAGCTTGGGTCCAACCACAATTACAGAACGTCCAGAGTAATCGACCCGCTTACCCAACAGGTTTTGGCGGAATCGACCCTGCTTCCCTTCAATAATATCAGAGAGAGATTTCAGCGGTCGGTTGTTCGCACCGACAACAGTACGACCGCGACGACCGTTATCAATGAGCGCGTCTACGGCTTCTTGCAGCATCCGCTTTTCGTTACGGACGATGATCTCAGGAGCCAAAATCTCCTGGAGACGAGCCAAGCGGTTATTCCGGTTGATGACTCGGCGATAGAGATCGTTCAGGTCAGAGGTGGCAAATCGTCCACCATCTAACTGCACCATTGGTCGCAGGTCAGGTGGGATCACGGGGATCACCGATAGCACCATCCATTCAGGGAGCGATCCCGTCGCAATGAAGTTGTCAATTACCCGCAGACGCTTAATTAACTTGGCGCGTTTTTGTCCTTTTGCCGTCGCAATCTCTTCCCGTAACTGCTCCGCTTCCGTTTCCAGATTCAGATCTTGCAGTAAGCGCTGGAGAGCTTCTGCGCCGATTCCAACCTCAATCCCTGTAAGCTGAGAATCCTCGCTGTAAAGCTGATCTTCAATCTCGATCCACTGATCTTCAGTGAGAAGCTGCTTATAAGTGAGATTCTCGGCGTTGCCAGGATTCAGCACCACGTAGGCGTTGAAGTAAACAATCTGCTCAACATCCCGCAGCGGCATGTCTAGCAAAATCGCCATGTAGCTGGGGATGCCCTTGAGATACCAAACGTGTGCAACAGGAGCAGCTAGTTTGATATAGCCCATGCGATGACGGCGAACGCGAGATTCCGTAACCTCTACGCCGCAGCGCTCACACACAATGCCCCGGTGACGAACCCGCTTGTACTTACCGCAGTGACACTCCCAGTCCTTGGCTGGACCAAAAATTCGCTCACAGAACAAGCCGTCCATTTCCGGCTTTAGTGTCCGGTAGTTAATAGTTTCGGGTTTGGTCACTTCGCCCACCAACATTCCGTTAGGAAGAGTCCGCTCTCCCCACTGGCGAATTCGCTCGGGTGACGCTAGACCAATCTTGATATAGTCAAACCGCTGTTCTAGCTTCGGCATTGCTAATAATTTCCTCTTTATCCTGGCAATTCATACAAACCTGTTGTCAGGTGCAAGCAGTCGGCTACGTGCAAGCTTTATAGCTGACTGCTGCCCTAACCATTAGCTGCCTAATCTTCCACTTCTTCCATCTCGTCGCGAGAAATCGATTCGTAGGTAGGGCGAGATGGAGTGCGGCGGTTGCTTACGTCTGCCATCAGGTCAACTTCAACATCCCGGCTCGTTCCGTCTTCCTTGGTTTCCAGTTTGTGGGCTGCGATGTCTAAGCAAAGGGACTGAAGCTCACGCATCAATACCTTGAAGGATTCTGGAGTTCCTGGTCGAGGAATTGCCTTGCCTTTGACGATCGCATTGAGTGCTTCGTTGCGTCCCTGCATATCGTCCGACTTAACGGTTAACAGCTCTTGCAGCGTGTAAGCAGCACCAAAAGCCTCCAGTGCCCACACTTCCATTTCACCAAAGCGCTGACCACCTTGCTGAGCCTTGCCACCCAAAGGCTGCTGAGTAACCAGCGAGTAAGGACCTGTAGAACGAGCGTGAATCTTGTCATCGACCAGATGCACCAGCTTCAGCATGTAGGCTGCACCTACCGTGATGGGGCGATCGAAGGGTTCGCCGGTACGACCGTCATACACCTGAATCTTGCCTGGTGTATCGGGGTTAAACACCCAGTCTTGACCTGTTGCGGCTTGAGCTTCCTGGATCTTGCCGTGAGTTGTCGTTCGAGATGCCTCTTCGCCATACATTTCGTCGAAGGGAGTCATCTTGAACCGCACGCCCAGATTGTGTCCAGCCCATCCCAGCAAACATTCAAACACCTGTCCAACGTTCATCCGGGAAGGAACACCCAGAGGGTTCAGCACGATATCAACTGGAGAACCATCTGGCAGATAGGGCATGTCTTCTTTAGGCAAAATTCGAGAAATAATTCCCTTGTTTCCGTGCCGACCTGCCATCTTGTCGCCGACTTGGATCTTCCGCTTTTGGGCAACGTAGACACGGACAACCATGTTTGCGCCAGGGGGAAGCTCGTCTCCCTGCTCACGGGTAAACTTTCGCACGTCTACAACGCGACCTTTTTCACCGTTGGGAACGCGCAAGGAGTTGTCGCGCACGTCTCTAGCTTTTTCACCAAAGATGGCTCGCAGCAATTTTTCTTCTGGCGGCTGGTCAGATTCTCCCTTAGGAGTCACTTTACCCACCAGAATGTCTCCTGCTTCGACCCAGGCTCCAATTCGGATAATGCCTTCTTCATCTAGCTGACGCAGGGCATCCTCACCGACGTTAGGAATTTCACGAGTAATTTCTTCAGGTCCAAGCTTGGTCTGACGAGCCTCAATTTCATACTTCTCAATGTGGATGGAAGTATAAACATCGTCGTAAACCAGACGTTCGCTAATTAGGATGGCATCCTCGTAGTTGTAGCCTTCCCAAGGCATGTAGGCGACGATGACGTTTTGCCCTAAAGCAATTTCACCGCCCTCAGTAGCAGAACCATCTGCCAGGACTTGACCCGTGACGACGCGATCGCCCACAAACACAATCGGTCGCTGATTTAGACAGGTGTCCTGGTTAGAGCGCTGGTATTTTTGCAGCAGATGCTCTACTTCTTTGCCTTCAGCATTTCTGACCCGAATGCGATTGGCATCTACATAAGAAATCTCCCCATCCAGTCGGCTAACGGTAACCATACCGGAGTCACGCGCTGCCTGAGCTTCTAACCCGGTACCTACCAGAGGACGCTCAGGACGTAGCAGAGGCACCGCTTGACGCTGCATGTTTGATCCCATCAATGCCCGGTTCGCGTCATCGTGCTCTAGGAACGGGATGAGGGAGGTCGCTACTGAGATGATCTGCACGGGGGAAACCGCCACATAGTCCACCTCGGTAGGCGTTGTCGTGGTGAAATCCTGACGGTAGCGAACCGCTACAGACTCACCCAAGATGTAGCCGTTCTCATCCATGGGGATATCGCCCGGAGCAACCCGCAGATCGTCTTCCTCATCCGCTGTCATGTAGAGCGGCGACTGCTCCTTCAGAACCCGTCCATTCTCAACTGGATAAAAGGGTGTTTCAATGAAACCGTAAGAATTGACCCGCGCATGGGTTGCCAGAGAACCAATCAAGCCTGCGTTTGGTCCTTCAGGAGTCTCAATAGGACAAATGCGACCATAGTGTGACGGGTGAATATCCCGCACTGCAAAACCTGCCCGTTCACGGGTCAAACCACCTGGACCCAAGGCACTCAAACGACGCTTGTGCGTCAACTCTGCTAGAGGATTGGTTTGATCCATGAACTGTGAGAGTTGGGATGAACCAAAGAACTCTTTGATTGCAGCAACCAGAGGCTTGGGGTTAACCAGTGAAGCGGGAGTCAGAGAATCAGCATCAGAAACAGTCATTCGTTCTCGAATGATGCGTTCCAAACGGTTTAGTCCGACTCTCACCTGGTTTTGTAGCAGTTCACCCACCGAGCGAACTCGACGATTACCTAAGTGGTCAATATCGTCCACACTGCCAATATCAAATTCCAGGTTGATCAAGTAATCAATCGCCGCCAAGATATCTTGAGGCGTTAGCACCCGTGTTGCTTCTGGAACGTTAAGTCTCAGCTTGCGGTTGAGCTTATAGCGACCCACCCGCCCCAAGTCATATCGCTTGGGATCAAAGAAGCGAGAGTCTAGAAGCTGCTGTCCACCCGAAACGGTGGGTGGTTCACCGGGACGCAGCTTCCGGTACAGTTCCATCAGCGCTTCTTCTTCGCTGAACTGCCCCTCTTTCTCAATTGTTTTCTGGAAATATTCGGGGTGACGCAGTGCATCAAAAATTTCCCCATCGCTCAAACCCAGTGCTTTAAGCAATACCTGAGCCGAGAGCTTGCGGGTTTTATCAATACGTACCCAAACTAAGTCATTCTTGTCAGTCTCAAACTTTAGCCAAGCCCCACGGTTAGGGATTAAACTCGCGTTGTAGGTGCGTCGCCCGTTTTTGTCAGTCTCGGCTTTGTAGTAAACCCCAGGACTACGAACAATTTGGTTGACAATGACCCGCTCTGCACCATTGATGATGAACGTTCCCCGATCGGTCATCAACGGTAAGTCTCCGATGAAGACTTCTTGCTCTTTGATCTCTCCGGTTTCTTTATTAATCAACCGGGTAGGGACATACATCTGAACGGCGTAGGTACTGTCCCGCCGTTTTGCTTCATCAACGTCGTATTTTGGTCGCTTGAGCTTGTAGTCCTTCCCCAGGAAGTGCAGCTCCAGTTTGCCTGTATAGTCGGTTATGGGTGAGAAACTTTCTAATTCTTCAATCAGTCCTTCTTCTAGAAACCAACGGAAACTAGCCCGCTGAATTTCAACTAAATCTGGTAGGGCGAAGGCGGGTGCAGTTTGGGTTAGGTTAGTCATGCGTCTCCTTGAACGGGTCACGCTCAGGGCGAGTCCCAGATATTATAGTATCTGTGTGGATATGTCAATGAAAAAATCAGACCTCAAAGCAAAGAGGACTGAAACTAACTTAGAGTTAGATAGGTTTGGTTTTAGCTAAAAAGCTTGGGATGAGTTCCAATATCGGCGAGTAACTTGGGGTGGTTCGTTTGTAGCTAGAGGACAATCCACTTTGCTGAACGGTAGAAGTTTGCTTAGAAAGACATTAGGCAGAAGCTCCGCTAGCTTGGGTGAACCGTCAAGGACAAAACGGGATGTGACTCTAACTGCTAATTCACATGGCTCGACTTTGTCAACGGTTTTCAATGATTGTATACACCTAAAGACCATTATGTCGCAAGCATTTCAATTCGTGTTGCCGGTTTTCTGCTAGTACTGGACGGTTAGCCGATCGCCGAGGGACGCGTCAACTAACTAGGCACATTGACCAAAGGTCGGCTTGCACTTGACGCAGGGTAGGGCAATGACAACCCAAAAAGGCGACAAGCGTTCGCGGTGGTTTGGTTCGCAATGTCTTCTAAAGAAACTTGACGCAAACGAGCGATTTGCTCTGCTACATAACGGACATAAGCGGGCTGATTGCGCCGCTCACCGCGCTTGGGCACAGGAGACAGAAAAGGACAGTCCGTTTCGATTAAGATGCGATCGCTTGGAACCATCTGAGCCGAAGCTTGCACCTGGAGAGCATTTTTAAAGGTCACAATGCCGCTGAAGCTGATGTAAAACCCTAGATCTAAAAACCACTGGGTTTCTTCGGGGGTACCGCTCCAGCAGTGCATTACACCTTTAACCGGACCGTGCTGGTCCCAGAAGGAACGCAACAACTCTGCCATTAGAGACGCAGCATCACGGCAGTGGACGATTACGGGCAAATCAAGCTGTTGGGCGATCGCCAACTGAGCCACAAAGACAGCTTCTTGCTGCACTTGATTCTCAGCCTTGTAAAAGTCCAGCCCAGTTTCTCCAATTGCTACCACTCTGGAATCAGATTGAGCTAGAGCCAGGAGTTGACTAGCAGAGTCAGATTCCCATTTGTCTACATCTAGCGGATGTAAACCGACAGCAAAAGACAGCTCAGAAAACTGATCGGCAATGGATTGAATTTTGCTGAACTCAGTTGGCTCGACGCAAGAATGCACAAGACGCACAACTCCGGCTTCACGCCAATTTTGAGCGATCGCTGCCAAATCAGGCTGAAAGCTCTCAAAGTTGAGGTGAACGTGAGTATCAATCAACTGCATAGTTTCTCCGAAGCTTACTTGCCCAACGCCTTAACCCAACTCTAAAAACTAAAAAGTCTTTAGGAAGCCTGGGAAACGGGTGCTTCGTGAGCTTTCAAAACTTTAGCAAGGCGAGACTTCTTCCGGGCACCGGTGTTGGGGTGAATCACACCCTTCTTCACGGCTTTGTCAATTTTGCTGAAAGCAGCCGACATGCGCTGTTGAACTTCCTCCTTTGAGTCAGGAGTAGGGTTAGCAGCATACGCCTCGACAGCAGTAAGGTAACGTTTCATCAGCGTTTTGACTGCTGATTTGTACGACTTGTTACGGAGACGGTTGCGCTCCGCAATTTTAACGCGCTTGATAGCGGACTTAATATTTGCCACAGTTAATCTTCAGGTTAGCTTGCTTATGGGAGAGCTTATAGCGACTAATCATTCTAGCGAATGATTAGAGAAATTACCAGACAAATTAGTCTAGCATCTACTGAAACAATACATATCATCGGAAAATCCAGGTTAAGCTAGATACATACAGGTTCAGAATGGCGGCTGTAACCGCTAGAATTTATGAGGTTTAGCGACCCTCAGAACTTGTGGTAGTTGAGCGGGTTATCCCGGATTAGCATTTCTAAATTAAAGTGGCGATGCTGCGAATTATTACTCAGCGGTCTGAAGCACAAACTGAATTGCGACGGATCTGCGATCGCACCCACGATGACCAAGTTGTCCATAAAGAGGCAACGGTTCGGGAAGTGCTTCAAGCAGTCAAGCGTCAAGGGGATCGTGCCCTACTGCACTACACAGAGGAGTTTGATGGGCAACTTCTCAAGCCTGAAGAGCTGAGAGTTAGCGGTTCAGAACTCGATGCAGCCTATCAGCAAGTCTCCAAGGAGTTGCTGGACGCAATCCGATTAGCCTGTCGCAATATTGAGTCCTTTCACCGTCAGCGTGTCCCTAAAAGCTGGGTGCAGTTTGGGGATCACGAGGTCGTTTTGGGAAAACGCTATACGCCAGTGGATCGAGCCGGACTTTACGTTCCGGGGGGGCGGGCATCCTATCCCAGCACCGTGCTGATGAATGCGATTCCAGCGAAGGTGGCGAAGGTGCCTCAAATTGTTATGGTGACCCCTCCTGGACCCAACAAAGCGGTTAACGCTGCGGTTTTAGTGGCTGCACAAGAAGCGGGCGTACAGGAAATTTATCGCGTAGGTGGGGCCCAAGCGATCGCTGCTCTTGCTTATGGGACTGAAACAATTCCGAAAGTAGATGTGATCACTGGACCAGGCAACATCTATGTGACCCTAGCGAAAAAATTGGTCTACGGCACGGTTGGCATTGATTCCCTGGCGGGCCCATCAGAAGTCCTCATTATTGCCGATAGCACAGCTAACCCTGCCCACGTTGCAGCCGACCTGCTGGCGCAGGCAGAGCATGATCCCCTAGCTGCTGCAATTTTGCTGACTCCAGATTCAGGATTGGCGCGGCAGGTGGTCGCAGAGGTTGATAAGCAACTGATTAATCACCCTCGTAATCTGTTAACAGAAAAGGCGATCGCTCATTACGGACTGGTTGTGATTGTTGATTCGCTCTCAACAGCGGCTGAGCTGTCGAATGAGTTTGCACCAGAACATTTAGAGCTAGAAGTTGCCGACCCCTGGAGCCTAATTGAGGAAATTCGTCATGCGGGAGCCATCTTCTTAGGTTGTTCTACTCCTGAAGCAGTTGGAGACTACTTGGCAGGACCAAACCATACCCTGCCTACCTCTGGCTCAGCCCGCTATGCCTCTGCGCTTGGGGTAGAAACCTTTATGAAAGCTTCCAGTTTGATTCAGTATTCTCCTGCTGCACTCCAGCAGGTTGCTAGTGCCATTGACCTATTGGCTCAAGCAGAAGGCTTACCCTCTCATGCCGACTCAGTCAGGCTAAGGATGCAGGACATGAGAGAGGAAGATTTACCGTAGAGTAACCTGGAAATTCTACTTACTCTTCAAAAACTGCTGAAGTCGCAGCAGACTTAACGTTTGTCCAAGGCTCAGTGGCAAAATTGAAACTCCTGCCAAGCAAGACTGAATCCAGCCTTCTCCCCAGTACCATTCGTGGTACCCATCAATACCTTGGCTCAGCAGTAACCGTAAACCATTAGGTTCAGCCAAATCTACCTGATGTTGAATGGCTAAAGGTCCAAGCCAACTGGTGTAAACAGTACCTGAAGCTAGCTGATCGGGAAGTCCCGATGAAAAAGTTTGTGGAGCTAACCACTGTTGAAACTCGGCTGGACGGAGAAGACTGTGTCGAATGTCTACCTCTGACGCTTCGACTTCAATGCGGAGATTACTTTGTTGAAAGGTTCCTAGCATGTAAACCGGAGAGAGCAGTGCTTCTCCAGTATGACATCTGCAATCAGAGGATTTGAGAGAGGAATTTCTGCGTCCGCTCTTCTTTTGGATTTTGGAAAAATTCTTCGGGCGTAGCTTCTTCTACCAGCACACCGCTGTCCATTAGCACTACGCGGTCAGCAACTTCTCGCGCAAAACCCACTTCATGAGTGACGCAAACCATCGTCATTCCCGAATTGGCCAAAGTTCGCATTACGTCCAGTACTTCACGAACCATTTCCGGGTCAAGCGCAGAGGTAGGTTCATCAAACAGCATGATCTTAGGCTGCATTGCTAAAGCACGAGCGATCGCCACCCGCTGTTGTTGTCCTCCAGAAAGCTGCCCTGGAAACTTGTGCGCTTGCTCCAGGATGCCGACTCGCTCCAGCAGTTGCAGTGCAACCTCTTCTGCCTTTGCTTTGGGCCAGCGACGCACCCAAATGGGCGAGAGCGTAACATTTTTCAGGACTGTTAAGTGAGGGAACAGGTTGAACTGTTGGAACACCATTCCCACTTCTCGCCGGATGGTCTCAATATTTTTCAGGTCATGGGAAAGCTTTATGCCATCAATTTCAATGCTTCCTTTCTGGTAAGACTCTAGCGCATTAAAAGTGCGAATAAAGGTAGATTTACCGGAACCAGAAGGGCCCATCACCACAACCACTTCACCCTTATTCACACTTAGGCTAACGCCACGCAAAACGTGAAAGTTGTTGTCATACCACTTTTCAACGTCTCTAGCGATGATGACTTTTTCCGAACCAATTTCGGGCTGAACGGCATCAGTTTGAGCTTGAGTCATTTTGCTTGTTCCTTGAGACGTTAAGTGGATTTGTGTCCTAATTAAAGGGTTTTTTGAAGTCGTGGAAGTTATTAGATTTTAGCGCCAGAACAGCAAACTGTTCTACTTGCTTTACACGTCAACATAACGCCGTTAAAGGGAATTAAACTGTTAGCGATTACACTTATCGGTTTTCAGTTCTGAGCTGTTTTTCAAGACGACGACTCGCTAGCGCCATTGCATAACAGCAACAGAAATAAATGACCGTGTCAAAAGCATAAACTTCTTGGTAACGACCCAAAAAATTGGGGTTAGACAAGATAGATTGAGAAATTCCTAACAGTTCTGGAAAGCCGATGATAGCTAGTAAGGAAGTGTCTTTAAACAAGCTAATGAACTGCCCCACAATGGTAGGGATAACTGCTTTGAGCGCCTGCGGCAAAATAATCAGAATTGTCACCAGAGGAGCGCTAAGTCCTAACGCTTTTGCAGCTTCAGCTTGTCCTCTAGGGATGGATTGCAAACCGCCGCGCACATTCTCCGCTAGGTAGGCGGCGCTAAAGAGGGTTAAACCCGCGATCGCTCGAACCACCCGATCAATTCGCACATTAGGCGGCAAGATCAGCGGTATCAGCAGCGAAGCCATAAACAGAATTGTAATTAGCGGTAGACCTCGAATAATTTCGATGAAACCAATCGACATCCAGCGAACGACGGGTAAATTGCTCTGTCGTCCCAGTGCTAACAAAATTCCAATTGGGAAGGAAAGGACAATGCTGACAATTGCGGTAAGTAGAGTCAGCAACAATCCGCTGAGGTCATCGAGCCTGACCTCTCGAAGAAACAACCCGCCGTGAATCAGACCAAAGACGATGAAGAAGATTCCTAGCCAACCTAACGCCAGCCAGGAAACCAAAGTCGGAAGGCGTCGTCCAATTTGCTGTCCAGCAAAGGCAGCGGCGACACTAAGCCCTAATATCGCTAAAAGCAAAAGACTCGTGTTGAGACTAACGGGAACGGACAACGCTACGAAAATCACCGCGAGCACACCCAAGGAAATTAGCCCCGTCCGATTAAATAACCAGGTTGAGCGAGCTAAAATCCCCCAGGTCAGCCCAGCCGAAATAGCAATAATGCCCAATGCTGTCCAAGGCCGCCACATGAGTGGAGCAGGATATCGTCCTACAAAAAACAGTCTCAAGTTGGCTGGAACAACCTGCCATTGAGCCTGAGTAAAGATCCAGGTGAGCAGTCCGTAGCCTAACCAGGCGATCGCTCCCAGGCAAACAATCGTCAGAACGGTATTGAACCAGTCGCTGAACAGATTTTTTTTAACCCATGCTGCAGGACTAATCTGGGTGATCGGGGGAGCCGAAATGACACTTGGCTCTGGATTCGTTGTGGTCATGGGAAGTCAAAGGTAGAAGAATGCAGGCAGCAAGTTAACGCTCTTTCAATTGAACAGAACGGTTAAATGTATTCATTCCAAAAGAAATAATCAGGTTGATGGTCAGATAGGTTGCCATCAGAATCAGGAACATTTCGATGGTGCGTCCGGTTTGATTTGAGGTTGTAAAAGAGGTAGCATACACGTCGCTGTACCCCACAGCGATCGCCAAACTAGAGTTTTTTGCTAGATTCAGGTACTCACTCGTCAGTGGTGGAATCATCACCCGCAAGGCCTGCGGAAAAATTACTAACCGCATAGCTAATGTAGGTCTTAGTCCTAAAGCTCTAGCGGCTTCCCATTGTCCCCTAGTGACAGATTGAATTCCTGCCCGAACCACTTCGGCAATAAAAGCAGCCGTGTAAAAGATCAGTCCAAATAGCAACGCTCCAAATTCTGGAGAGAGGTTTAGCCCGCCAGTAATTGCCGCTTCAGATAAGTTTGGGCGATCCCACTGAAGCCCGAAGATCAGAGCTAACAGAGCAAGAACACCGATGCCGATCAAGATCATCTGAAGCGATCGCCCTGACTCTCCACGCTGCACCATCGCCGTGATGCGCCGTCGCCAGATAATAAAGGCTAAAACTGCACTAATTAGCAGAAATGCGACAGACAGCCAGGTTTGCAGCGTCCCTTCTGGCCAGGGCATATCAACTCCACGCTGAGTCAGAAAAATAGGCCCTGGAAGGCGCGGTGGATTTTCAAGGTCGCCAGGGAGATTAAGAAAAACCGCAAAGTACCAGCAAAATAATTGCAGCAACAGAGGTGTGTTGCGGAAAAGCTCTACATAGATGCCAGCAATCTGTTTGAGCAGCCAGTTGTCTGAAAGACGGGCAACTCCTACAGCGATCCCAACCACAGTGGCTAAGATAATGCCCAGGATCATCACTCGCAGTGAGTTGACCAATCCAACTAAAACAGCCCGCCCATAGGAATCACTGGGAGTATAGGGAATTGGCGTATCACCAATACCAAAAGAAGCGGCTCGTCTTAAAAAACCAAATCCGAATGTAATGCCTAAACTTTGAAAGTTACGGGCGATATTGCTTCCCAAGATCAGCATGACCGTGACAAACACGACCACTGCTATCACTTGTCCGATAATTTTAAGGACGCGATCGTCACGCCAAAACGGAATCTTTTCATCCATTGTATCGAATGACCCAGGGCTAAAAACTGGTGTTAGGAACTAGGAGATTGTCCAGACTTTCAGAAGATCGATTTAATGGCGACTGATTTGTCACGCAAAAGTACATGACAAACCAGTCTTGCGGCAAACTCTAACAGCTAATAGTCCAAAAGGTGAGCCTAGCTACTAGCTCCTGAGCATTAGCGGAAAGGAGGAGCGTAGAGCAATCCTCCGTTCGTCCAAAGTTCGTTTGGTCCACGCTCTAGTCCAAACGGTTCACCGATATTGCGTTCATAAATCTCACCATAGTTGCCCACGGCTCTAATCGCCCGAGCTGTGAAGTCATTTGGCAAGCCCATATCCGATCCCAAACTCCCTTCTAAGCCCAAGAAAGTCCGAATGCTTGGATCTTCGCTATTTTCAAACTCGGCGATATTTTCAGAGGTAATGCCGAACTCCTCAGCCTGGATCAAAGCATAGGTAATCCACTTCACAGCGTCAGACCACTGCGTATCCCCGTTAGCAACCGCTGGTCCAAGTGGTTCTTTTGACATCACCACATCTAACACCACATGTTCGTCGGGAGTCGCCAGGGTTTCACGACGAGCAGTAAGCTGAGAGCGGTCAGAGGTTACACCCTGGCAGCGCCCTTGAGCATAGGCTGCATAAACCGCATCTTCGTCGTCGAATACGATTGGGGTAAATTCAGCGCCAATCTTCCGCATCTGATCGGTTAAGTTCAACTCTGTTGTAGTACCCGACTGCACACAGATAGATTTTCCTGCTAGTCCTTCCAAATCTTCAACGCCACTCGCGACAGGCACCATCATGCCCTGACCATCGTAAAAGGTGGTAGGTGCAAACTCCATACCAACAGATGTATCGCGGCTGATTGTCCAAGTTGTGTTGCGAATCAACACATCAATTTCGCCTGATTGAACAGCAGTAAAACGCTCTTGGGCACTGAGGTTACGATATTCAACAGCCTCAGGATCATCGAACATAGCAGCGGCGATCGCCTTACACACGTCAACATCCAGTCCCGAATACTCGCCTGTCTCATTGACGAAACTAAACCCTGGTAGCTGACCGTTTACACCACAAACTAAAGAGCCTCGCCCTAAAACAGTGGATAGGTGACCACTAGCGCCTTCGCCCTCTTCGGTTCCTGCCGTATCGGATGAAGAACTACAAGCCGCTATTGGTGCTACGGCGAGCATCATTGCCAATAGCAGAGAACCCCACTTACTCATATAAATCTCACTCACTATGTCAACAAACAGAGATTAGTATTGGCACAATAGCAGATTGCCTGGAGTAGCTGCCCAAACGCTTAACAGGACTCAACCTATACAGCAGACACTGAACCGACGAGCCTCAAGCTTCGCCTCTGCTACACAAGATAAAAGTCTGAGAAACAGGAACAACCTAGACTCCGGTTGCTGCACTGAACTGTACTACCATCCAACGCTTTTAGCTTTCTGTTTGTATCTAATTGCACAATTCTCTGCCCATGAACAAACGATAAATTGCGTAGAAGGGCTGAGAGGAGTGACAGGTTACATGAGTGAAACAATAAAAAATACTTAAAGATTGAAAATTAAATTTAGCGCCCTTGGGCCAAGTCCCGAATCAGCGGTAGTCTGGATTGAATATAAGCACTGAGCGCATCAAGTTCATGATGGTCAAGCGATCGCTCGGAGCGCACCTGACGTAACAACCACTGCACTAGACTAGAATCATCCAAACTTAAGAGAATGTTGGACTGAGTTGTCTCAACTAAAGCCCAGAGTTGTCTCAACATTAGGGGAGTCATAGCGACCTCTCGTTCTTAAGCTTTCCTTTATGTTTCCCAAGATACTCGGATTTTATGGAGACTGGGACTCGGATCATACAAGACGAAACAAGAGTTACAAAACGCTTCACAAACTGATCGATAACTTGACCAAGAGGCAGTTAGCTTAAGGAAAGCAGAGTATTCAGATTAAAAGAAGCGAGGTTGTATGCCAGGCAGGGTTTTGTACAGACGCAATCAGCTGCGCCTGTACAAAAGCTGTTGAGGAATGTTAAGAAGGCAGACTAAAAGGCAAACTGTGCCCGTAAGTTGCCAACGTAGATAGTTGGGTTGTCGCTAAAGTTGTTAGCGTTGCCAATTATATAAAACGCAGGAACTAGTGCAATGTTGTCGGTTAGAGGGTAGTAGTACGTTGCTTCAAATTCATACTGCACTCCACCATCGCCCCCACCTGAGACCAAAAACTCACGACCGTCTAGCACTGAGAAAGGAATCATGTATGAAAGCGTTGCCAGAGCGCCCTCTTTACCTAGATCAGGGAAAGCTAGACCAGCCTGGAAGGCTTGAGCATCTACATCTCCTGGCTCAATGTGCGTAATGCCATAGGTATATCGGCTGAAGATTCCGATACCAGGTGTAATCAACCAGTCAAAGTTGATATTGAAGGTATCGGCAGTCGCGTCATTTAATCCGCCACCTGCTCCATCATCTAATAATCCATAGATGGGTTCTCCGGGTGCTCCACCCACTTGGCCAAACACGGCATTCAGATTCGAGCGGTTATACAGCAACCGGATATTAAAGGTGCTGGTAGGAGAATAAGTCACCTCAGCAGTCAGGGTATTGGTTCCACCAAACAAACCCTCATCAGGGTTCGAAGAGGTTCTAAATAGGCTAGCTGGAAGGAATTCGTTGTTCTCGCCCAGATAGCCTACGCCCAACCGGAATTGGTCACTCAGTTGCCAGAGCGCTACCGCACCTGAGCCCCGGTCAATGGTATTTAGCAGTGTGCTGCCAATTGAGTTGAAACTGCTAGTGCCGTTGAGGAAGAAGGTGAAACTGTTGTTGTCAAAGTATCGGTACCAGTTAACTCTAGGTCCAACGATCACTTGAACATCGTCGCCTACCGGAAACTCATAAAACAGTTCTCGAACAACTACAGTGACATCGCCAATGTCTACTCCACCCGTTTGGTCAGTGTAGGGAACTCCGAACGTGTTGTAGAGACCTGCCGAAGCGAAAACATTAGCAGGGGAGTCTCCATTGCCCACCGCCAGCTGCGTCACCAGATTGTCCCGCCCTGTAAAAGAAGTGTTGAGCGTTATCCAGGCCAAGTTGCTAAAGGTGATTTCTGGATCATCCGTAACTTCTGCAGTTAGGGGTCTACCTGTAACGGGATCTCGTCCTGCCGGTCTAATTACAGGAGGGGCAGTGATATCAGACGTTTCTACTTGAATATCTCCGTCCGCAAAAGCTCCAGTGAGGTTAAACCAAACCAAGCCACTTAAAGTTGTTGTGGTTGAAAACTGGTTTGCTTCCAGTTCGGCGGTTCGAGCTTCCAGAGTGTCGACCCGACCGTGCAGGCTAGCCAGTTCTGCTGCAAATTCTTGTTGCAGCCGCTCAATTGTTGCTAAGTCTTCACGGGACACTGCATCCGCTAAGCCCTCAGCAATTAGCTCATTTACCCGATCGAGACAGGCATTTAGCCCTGCTGCAAATTCGTAGCGAGTCAGCGATCGATTGCCGCGATAGGTACCATCAGGGTATCCGGCAATGCAGCCGTAGCGCTCTACGAGAGATTGCACTGCCTGAAAAGCCCAGTCCGTGGGCTGAACGTCAGACAGTTGGGAAACTGAGCTGAGTTGAGACATTGCTCCCTGGGAATCGGGTAACGAAGCGGTCTGTGTGATGGAGGGAGGTGATTCTATTTCAGCTATGGGAGAAATGCGATCGCCATTCTCCATACTTGATTCTGCTGGGCTTGGTTCTGCTGAGAATATCTCAGTAGGCTCTATACGGGTAGTATTTGAAACCTCTGTTTGAGCGATCTCTAACCCACTAGGTGATAGGGCTGAACGATCGATGTTCTCAAACTCAACAAAAGATTCAAGCGCCTCAACAGAAGTGACTGCTGCTTGCTGTTCAGAGTTTTGAGAATCAGGGTTTTGAGAAACTGGGCGAATTTCGGTTGCGCTAGCGATCGCCTCCCCTGCACCTACCCAATAAAAAGCCAAAGCTGCTACATTCAGCAGCAGCGTTCGCCAAAGGAACTTACGCATCTAATCCTCACACCCAAGTTTATTGAATTCGAGGATGAACTTAGCAAAGGCTCTCAGCGGGAAGATGTAATCTTAGATACCGGAGAACAGCTAAAATGAGGAATGTTACAAACAACTCATACGACGCTGAACTAGCCATTTGACCAGCGCATCAAAGGTTTTCTAAATCTTGTCCCGTAGTAGTAGGGGAAGCAGATTGTCCTTTGGGCTTTTGATCTAATTGAATTGCCTGCTGTAAAGCAGCTTTCTCTCTAGCTCTTTGAACATAGGGCTGTAGCTGTGTAGCAGTCCAACCGCTGAGAATACTCAAATTTTCCAGGCTAATTCCCCTCAGCAACATCTCCACACACCAGGTTTGCCATGCCTGCTCAATCCGCAGAGGTTGTCCCGATAGCGTGGTCAAATCTTCTATCCAGACCTGCCAGCGCAGACGAATTTCCACTTCTGAGATCGGACTTCCTGCCTCATTTAGAAATAGAGCAGTTCGCTCATCCTTACGAGTTTTAAGCCACTGCGTTAAAGGATTACGAGTCACAGAACCATGGCGTTGCCCCATAATCCATTGATTGAGGGGCACTTGCCGAGATACCCCTTGATTGACTTGAAGCAAATGCTGCTGCGTCTCTTGAAGGTAGTGCGATCGCTGCAGTCCGACAACTTCTACAGGACTCAAACCCGCTCCAAACAGAACATAGGCCAAAGCATAGTCTTGACCATCCAACTTTTTCGCCCGCTGCAAAATTGTTTGAACCAGGCTGGCAGGTAAATCCGCTACGGCTGGCTTTGGATCTGCTAAAGCAGGCTTAACCTCGTCTGCGTCAACTGAGTCGGCGGTCGCTGAAGGAATACTCGTTTGTTCCGAAGTCAATACAGCACTCCGAAGCAATAATTCCACCAGGTCAATGACAAAATCGTGGCGATCGCTCCAAAGGTCATGAAACTCACTAGTCAACTCAAGCGTGGCATATCCCAACAGCGACAAGTTGAGAAATCCAGCCAGCTTCTCTACCGAAAAGTGAGTTAGCGGGTGCCCTTGAAGCACAGTTGCTAAATATTGCGCCGTATAGTGATTGACTTGAGCTAACCCATACCCCAACGCCTGCCGATTTTCTAAAGAAAATTTTCCTGCTTCCCCAATCAGCGATCGGACAAGCTCTGGCATCTGATCCAACTTCTGCAAACATTTTTCGCCGTAGGAATTGAGCGCATGAGTAATATCATCAGCATCATTGGCTGCTTGTCCCAAAGACTCTCCTAAACGAGTGAAAATTCCCGTGTCTTCAATCACCGCCAGAAGCAAACCCTGCTTATTGCCAAACTGCCGAAATAGCGTTACTTCATTCACATCCGCCAGTTCAGCAATCTGTCGAGTGGTCGTCTCAGTGATGCCTTGAGCCGTAAATAGCTGAAGCGCTGCTCGGATTAAACGCTGTCGAGTTGAATTAGATTGAGAACTCATGAAAATATGCAAGTGCTACTTGCATTTAAACGGGAACGTTGTTACGCTAAGAATGTAAGTAGCACTTGCACTCCCCTTTTACTTTAACGGTATTCCTAAATCAGCGTGAAGCCAAATCAACAAAAGGAAAACTTAAGTGTTCCAAACGGCTTTCCTGAATGGGCTGGATTGATGCAAGGCATTTTTTAAGGAAGATTTATGACTTCTAATTCAATGCAAACCGTCACTGCAGGCGGTCAGCCCCTGGTGCTGAACTGGGTAAATGTGGTCTTTTTTGGATCAATCCATCTTCTTGCACTGTTGGCTCCCTGGTTTTTCTCCTGGTCTGCTTTAGGTGCCGCGATCTTTTTGCACTGGCTACTGGGCAGCATTGGCATCTGCCTAGGCTATCATCGCCTCCTAACGCACCGCAGCTTTCAAGTCCCTAAACCATTGGAATACATCATCGCTACGATCGGTGCTCTAGCACTCCAAGGTGGTCCGATTTTCTGGGTTTCTGGACATCGCCAACATCATCTTTATACTGAAGACGCAGATAAAGACCCATACGCTGCCAGTCGTGGATTTTGGTGGAGCCACATGTTGTGGTTACTCTATCCTCGTGCTGAATTCTTTAAGCGAGAAACTTACCAGAAATATGCGCCTGATTTAGCTCGTGACCCTTATTACCGTTGGCTCGATAGCAACTTTCTGCTGCTGCAAATTCCTCTAGGACTGTTGCTCTTCGCATTAGGCGGCTGGTCTTTTGTAATCTATGGCTCAATCTTGAGAGCAGTCATACTCTGGCATAGCACCTGGTTGATTAATTCTGCTACTCACATGACTGGCTATCGCTCATTTGAAGTAGAAGACGGATCTCGCAATCTCTGGTGGGCAGCTATTCTCACCTATGGGGAAGGCTGGCACAATAACCATCATGCTCATCCTAATGTGGCAAAAGCAGGTTGGAAATGGTGGGAAGTAGACGTTACCTGGTGGGCAATTCAAGTTTTAAAAACACTGGGTTTAGCGAAAAAAGTAGTCATGCCACCTCAGTCATCAGCTTCCGCTCATTAGTAGACGTTCTGGGTGAATGGTAGCGCGGCTGAGTTACGCTACCATTCACGCTTTAGAAACTGATTCATAGGTGAAGTCTAGTAATTCAATTACTCCCCTCCCCTCCAAAGATTAAGTACTAAAAGATCAGGGATACATTCCTGATCTTTTAGTGGGAAAGGAATAAAAAATGCCCTGCCTGCTAGGTGGGGCATTTTTTATTTCTAGGGATGTAACGCTGTACAGATTAAGGGTTTTAGGCTTTCTGAGGAGAGACAGCTTTTTTCCGTAATAGCCAACTTAGTCCAGAGAAAGCAAGCCCTGTAAGGTTAGGGGTGCTTTGTGTAGATGCAGCAGATTCTCGCTGAACGTAACTGACTTGACCTTCACCCTCGCCCGCAGACACGTCATAAGTAAAAGCACTTTGGCTCTGATCAGACTGACTATTGAGGTGAAAGATAAAGTCAAATGGGGCATATTTTAGCCCAGATAATTCTCCGTCTTTAAACTGCAAAACGGGTGAGTCAGGAAGCCGAACATCATCTGCTTCACTGTATTTATGGTTGAGAAAGTTGAAGGAAACGTTTAGCCCCTGAGCAAGTCCAATGGTTTCAAATCCTTCTCCAGATAGGGTAGAGGCATTGTAGCTAAAAGAACCCTCAAAGGTTTTGCCAGTTAATGAGCCGGAACTGATTCGCACTTTGAAATCGTAGGTAGTAGCACCCTTTCCCCTTTTTGCATTCATAAAAGCGGGTTGTGAAGGTGTTTTGGCGATCGCCACTGTCTGTTCCAAGTCAAGGTCAGTACTCATTTTTGCCCCATCTTTGCCCTATGCGATGAAATCGTAAGTGCAACTGCAAACTTGCTAGCAGCCCCATCCAGGTTCTTTATGCATCGCGTTACTTATAGCAAGTTGAAGATCAACACTCTATTAACAGCGTATTTATCGGCAGAGCATTAGGCTATGGGCTTAATACGGACTTCGACAAAATGATACATTGTATCTCTAAGCATATACACGGTATATTTTAATACAAAAACTTAGCGGGGTGGCTAAGAACGGTCGATAGGTTTTTGTAAGCGAGAATTTCCTTGGCAGGTTTGCGATCGCCATTGCAAGCAATGCGTCGAGGGGCATCTAGCAGCTTAATGGAAAAGCCAAAATCGCTGTATAACTCAATGATGCGATCGGTTGCTTGGTTCGAGGCAACAACCGGTCCATTATGACGGTTGAGCCATTCTACTAGGCGAATCTGGTCTTGCCACTTGAAGTCATTTGCGCTGTATTTGGTAAATTCCACATCGTAGGGCGGATCTGCATAAATAAAATCATTGGAATGAGTCAGCGACTCGGTGAAATCCATAGAAACAAACTCAAAGTCTTTTAGAGCATGAGTGTAGGATAGAAAATTTTCGACATAGTGAATAGTTTTGTACCGACCAAAAGGAACATTGAACTGATTGCTGTTATTAAACCGACACAATCCGTTGTAGCCAGTACGATTCATGAAATAAAACAGCTTAGCTGCTTCTAAACTTTCTGCCTGGTTGTTGCGAGTCAGTTCATTGAATCTCTGCCGACAAAGGTAGTAGTAGTCGGAATCGTTTTTTAAGGGAATGTCAATTATTAGCCCTTTTTGTAGCCATTGATAAAAGTTGATCAGGTGCGAGTTTAAATCGTTGAGAAGGGCTGATCTAGGCTGCAAACCTAGTGCAACAGCCATTCCTCCTACAAAGGGTTCTACTAATCTGAAGCTTGAATGCGATCGCCAAACTTCCCTTAAAGTTGGCACTAGCCATCGTTTTCCACCCGCCCATTTCAAAGGAGGACTCAGAGCTTCCTTTCTTGTCAGTAAAGCTTGAGTCACAGGTTTTCCTCGTATTTAAAAAACTCAATCCCCAAGAAGATCTGCAAAGTGTCAGACATTTTTACAATGATTTTGCCTTTCCTGATTGGGTTGGCATTCGCTTCCTTTAAACATTATTAATCTAGCTTACTCACTGATCTCAAAGCAATCCTATGCTATGGAACTAACTGCTTAAAATTTGTTCTTAGTAACCGAGATTTTCAGCAAAATCAGCGACGAAACGCTTGATCTTGTGTTGATGAATTAGTTATTACTCCACATCTAGGTTGGCGATCACTCTATCTAGTTTTGCGTTCCCTTGTAATTACTTGCAGGCTACCCCTTTAAAAGGGCAACTTAAAGCGGGACTTCAGGATGTCTATGTAAATTAGGAGGTAAATAACTACTGTTTTATTAATTGAGCATCAGCTTATCGACATACTCTTTAACCTGACTAAGCCTCGCTCTCTCCACTACCTTGAGCAGCAGAATTAGCGATCGCCCACAGCTACATCCCACCAACTTCGAGGTCAGTAGCCATTGCATCACTAATTGGAGTTGCCTTAGGATGGGTAGTTTTTTAGGGGCGATCGCCGAAATTCCAGTTGTGATTCTTAGCGAAATTTTCTTCAGCAAATTCTGTATACGCTTAGCACCCGGAGAATCAACCTTTAAGGTAGCTTTAAAGCACACCCCAAGGACTGGGGATTCAGGGCGGGAGGTCAGTAGAAGTCTACTCATTCCCTCCCTTACCTCCTCACTCCTTTGCCCCCTCACTCCCTGATGAATTCATGAATTCACCTTACTTTATTGGTGTCGATATAGGCACAACAAGTACTAAAGCAATTGTGTTTTCTGCTTCAGGTGCGAGTAAGGGGATTGGTAATCAAGGCTATCCTTTGCTTACGCCTCATCCATCTTGGGCAGAGCAAGAACCAGAAGCTATTTTCGCGGCTGTCATTACTGCGGTTCGCGATGCGGTTGACCAAGCCCAAATTTCAGCATCAGAAGTGGCTGCGGTTGGCTTTGGTGCTGCAACCCATAGCCTGATTGCAATAGACCCTAAAGGTTACCCCCTGACTCATAGCATCATCTGGGCGGACAACCGTAGTGAGCCCCAAGTGAAGCGCTTAAAGGAAAGTGGTAAAGGACACGAACTCTACCAGCGCACGGGTGCACCTACACATCCCACTTCTTTAGTGACAAAGTTGCTGTGGATGCAGGAACAAGATCCAGAGACATTTAGCAAAGCTGCAAAATTCGTATCCCTTAAAGAGTACGTTCTTCATCAACTCTTTGACGAATATGTAGTGGATTATTCTATTGCCTCTGCAACAGGCTTATTTAACCCTGAAAAGTTGGATTGGGATGAGGCAGCACTGGCGATCGCAGGGCTAAAGCGAACTCAATTAAGTCAACTTGTACCAACTACCCATATACTGCGAGGTCTGAAACCTCGTTATGCAGAAGCAATGGGTTTGGCAATCAATACGCCTGTAGTAGTTGGCGCAAATGATGGAGCGCTAGCAAATCTGGGGGTTGGGGCAATTACACCAGATCAGATGGCAATCACCATTGGTACAAGTGCTGCCGTGCGGACTGTTGCTCACAAACCGCTGATTGATCCAAAAGAACGTACCTTCTGCTACGCACTTACCCAAAACCATTGGGTGATTGGTGGCCCGTCAAACAATGGGGGAATTGTGTTGCGATGGCTGCGAGATCAGTTTTGCCAAGCGGAAGTGGCTCAGGCGAAACAGTTGGGACGCGATCCCTATGAACTTATGATCGAGGCGGCGGCTACCGTCTCTGCTGGGGCAGAAGGGTTGATCTTTTTGCCATTTTTGTCGGGTGAGCGATCGCCTTATTGGAATGCCCAAGCGAGAGGCTCATTTTTTGGATTGGGATTACACCATCAGCGATCGCACTTAATTCGAGCGGTTTTAGAAGGTGTACTCTTCAGTGCGTACAGTATCTACCTAGTGTTGCAGAGCTTGACAGGTTCAGCTCAAGTCGTTCGAGCATCGGGTGGCTTTGCTCGGTCAAAAATTTGGCGACAAATGATGGCTGATTTGTTTCAAGCAGAGGTGCTTGTTCCAGAAGTGTATGAGGGTAGCAGCTTTGGTGCTGCAGTGCTAGCAATGTATGCTGTCGGGGCAATAAAAAATCTTGAGCAAGTTCAACCTCTCATTCGCATTACCTACCGCCACCAGCCGAATACTCAATATGCATCTACGTATCGTGAGTTATTTGAAATTTACGAGCATATTTACCAAAAAACAGTTGAAGAAGCTGCCCGTTTAGCTGCCTATCAGGTGAAGTAAGCACGGATTCTTGAGGATTGTTTAATCTCCGATTATTTGGAACTGTCCTATTTATGATTACTTGGAACTGCTCTATTGCTTTATGAAGATTAGGAAAACTACGGTTCCTCCAGCTTAGTTAGCTTCAAGCAGGTTTTGCGCTAACGGAGGTAAGGGATAAAGCCCCCGTATTTTCAACTAACTAAAGTAGTTTTCCACACAAAAATTGCCACTATTTTTCATTGAATTCTTGTCCAAATCGCGTTTAAGTTTATTCATTCTAGTCATTGACTTTTCTAAACTAAATAACAGGCAGCAGCAAAATTTGTTCCGTTGAATGTACTGCGGTGTTTACTTTTTGGCTGACTGCTAAAGCGCCCTCATTCTGCCCATCATTGTAGTCGTGAGACAGTACGTTATTCGCCCCATAATTCTGTATCTCGGCTGAAATCCGTCAACACAACTTGGATAAATTTGGAGACATTCAGCATGGTTAAGGCTCTCTCACGAGTTTTATTCGGAACTGTTGCGTGCTTGAGTGTAGGGGCGATCGCCAGCCCAGTTCACGCAGCCGTATTCACCCCACAAAACATTACCTTTAATACGTCTAACTACAAAACCTATACGGGTGGATCGAACGGTACTTTCTCGGTCAATAATGTCAGTGCAGCTATAGCAGCTTTACAAGACAGTGACTCTACTTCCAATGTAGAGTTGTGGCATTCTACTGAAAATCCTACTTCTAATGTTGGTTTTAGCAGCACCCTTGGCAACCATAATGTAACTGTGCAGAGCGTCACAGTGGCTGACTGGGCAGTATTCGGCAATCAATGGTTGAATGATTTCATTGCCTCAAATAGCCAAATGAGTAGCCTCTGGTCAACCCTAACCCCTACCCTCCAGTTAGCGGCACGGTCTTCTATCACCACATCGGGTTTACCTAGTTCTGGTGATCCCAACGTAGGTTCACTCACTTTAAACAATGTTACAGGAGAGCTGAAGCTAGATCTAATCGGGCACTTAGACTTGAAACCTAGAATCTTAGCAAGACAGTACAGTACTGGAAACTCAACTTGGGACTCTATCTTATCAGGATTTGCCAGACAGACTCCAGGTTCAATTCAAGCCAGTGAAATTGCCAAGGTAACGATCGGTGATAGCACTTACTATGCCTACGGGTTTAATGCAACTTCAACAGGAGTTTCTACCAACGATGGCAGTGAGTCTTACACAGGTCGTTATACCTGGACAAAGACCTTGGCAGTTGCTCCTCCACCTGCATCCACACCAGAACCGTCCTCTGTTGTAGGATCTGTCGTTATCGCTGGTACTCTTGTAGCTCTGCGAAAGCTGAAAAGCGTGAGCTAGATACTCAGTGAAGTATTAGGGAGCTTTTGCCCTTCCTAATGCCCATCAATTCAGGTTATCGCTGATAAGAATAAGCAACTTGAGCAACTTGAGTGCGAGACATTGTCTTCGCGCTCAAGTTTGCGTATGTTCCCAGGAAACTGTAGCCAACTTTACAAATGCTTTTCATAAGCAAACAACCAATGAAGAGTAAGTAAAATCGCGGGCTTACAAATGGTATGTCGGCTTACAAATTCGTTAGCTTATGCCGTGAGGGAATTATGCAGAGTAACGTCCGCAGTTAGGCATCGTGTTTGTGTAGGTACAGCCAGGAGAAATTAACATGGCTTCGACTCGAATTGAAGCAGAGCAGTTGTCTTTGTTGGGATACAGCATTGAGTCAGGTAGTTTTGCCTCTGGAAGTGGGTTGATTGCGCTAACTGACAGCATCGGAACTGCTAGTGGTATTTTCTCTGGCACTGCCGGCACTTACGATGTGGTGATTGGTTACTACGATGAGAGCGATGGTGTCGGTCAACTAACGGTAAATGTGGCCGGCAACCAAGTTGATAGCTGGAACCTCGATAAAAATCTGGGAGATACTCGTGCTAGCAGCAAGACCTTCGTAAGACGCACTGTTGCCACGGGCATTACCCTCAGCCAAGGTACTTCCTTTTCGATTCAGGGAACGCCTGACGTTGAGCAACGAGAGCGCACTAGAATTGATTATATTGAGTTTGTTCCGGTCATTTCTTCCACTCCTACCCCCGCCCCGGCACCTGCTCCCGCCCCAGCACCAGCACCTTCTCCCACTCCCACTCCCACTCCCACTCCCACTCCCAGCCCAACACCTGCCCCTGCCTCTACCTTGCGAATCGAAGCAGAAAACATGACTCGCTCAGGGTACAGTGTTGAATCGGGGAGCTTTGCTTCTGGTGGTAAATTCATCCGAGTTGATAGCACCACAGGCACCGCTACGACTTCATTCTCGGGTATTTCAGGCACCTATAACGTAATCATTGGATATTACGACGAAAATGATGGCGTCTCGCAGCTTTCGGTTTCCATTGGCGGAAGCCAGGTGGATAGTTGGAGTCTCAATCAGGAACTAGGCAATAGCCGTGCCAGCAGCCAGACTTTTGTTCGTCGTACCGTTGCTAATGGAATCACGTTAAACCAGGGGACCTCCGTTCAGATTCAAGGCAACCTAGCTGGTGGGGAAGCTTCACGAGTAGACTACATTGAGTTTGTCCCAGTAGCTTCTCCAAGCCCGACCCCGACTCCCAGCCCAACAGCAGGGGATTATAGTCAAGCTGGCAATGGTGTAATCGCTGATCTGTCTAAAGAACTTGGATTGGCTCCCATTTTTGGTACAGCAACCAATCCTAAAATCATGCCGTTGGGCGACTCCATTACATCTGGACAGCACACGGTTGGTGCGGTACCTGGAGCTTATCGAATTGAGCTTTGGGAAGATTTCACCAATGATGGCTTAAGCATTGATTTTGTTGGCTCACAGTCGAATGGACCTAGCAGTTTGGGAGACAAAAACCACGAGGGTCGCCCAGGCTGGACAATCAATCAGCTTACAGGATTGGTAGATAACGGCTTGCTCAACACCTATCAGCCGGATGTGTTGCTGTTGATGGCTGGAACCAATGACGCTAGCACAGACATAGCGAGTGTGATGTTGTCTGACATTAGTACGCTGATCGATAAGATTTCGAGCCAATCGCCCAATACTCAAATCGTTGTTTCTTCGATCGCCCCTATCAATAGCTCAATTAAAGGCACCACTCGTGCCCAGCGAGCCAAGGACTTCAACGCACAGCTACCAGGCTTGATCTCAAACAAAGCAGCCGCAGGTAAGAAAGTCAGCTTTGTTAATGCAGGCGGCAGTTTGAGCTTGAGTGATATAAATTCCGATGGTTTGCACCCTACTGCCAGTGGCTATAACAAACTAGGCGATGCCTGGTATCAGGGATTGGTCAAGCGCAGTTCTCTCGCTGGGGTACAAGATCTGACTGGCTCTTCCTATAACGACGTTTTGATTGGCAATACTAGTGCGAACAAGATTACGGGTGGAGCAGGGGATGACTTGTTGACGGGTGGAGCGGGAGATGACTTGTTGATGGGTGGGAGTGGTGCAGATACGTTTGGCTACAAGTCTCACAATCACGGTGGCGATACGATCGCAGACTTTAGTAGTGATGACCTTTTCCAGATTTCTGCCTCTGGGTTTGGACGCGGCTTAGCAAGTGGTGTTGATTTGAGCGCTGGAACAGCTTCATCCACAGGAGTTTTTGTTCAGGGCAGCAGCGCTATTGGTAGTAGTGCTAACTTCCTCTACCACAGCGAAGCGCTTTATTTTGACGTTGACGGCATCGGTTCGCAGGCAGCTATCAAAATTGCTGCTTTGACGGGTTCACCTACACTCACTGCTAACCAGTTTTCTATTGTTGCCTAAGAATGGGTAAAACCTGATTAGATGAAGATTGACATTTAAGTTAGAGCAAGAATGGATGGGGGCTAAGCTTCCATCCATTTCTCAACAAGAGGCTTATCCGTGACCCACTGGATAATAAAGCTGTTTCAGCAGATCGAGGAAGGCGTAGGCAGCGGGAGTTAACAAAGCATCCACTAGAACAGATACACAAATAATTCGATGGGTTGGAACAGGTAACTCATAAACTTGCACTCCTGCTGGTACAGGTTCAGTCGCTAACTTTGGACTGAGGGCAATCCCTAATCCTTTCGCCACCATATTCATAATGGTGGCATCTGATCGGATTTGATAGGTCGGGCGTAAATTTACTCCATGCTTCTCACAATGGGCATACATCATTGCATCACAGCTATCTCCATCAGGAGCCATGATTAAGGGGTAAGCGGTTAATTCTTCCCAGGTGAGGTGAGTTCCTTTTAGCTTAAAGCTGGGAGGAAACAGGGCAACAATTTCATCTCTCATGAGTTCCCATGCTTTAAACTCATGACTCTGAGGAAAGTAAGTGATGCCAATATCTGCTCGTCCTTTGCGTAAGTCTTCTTCAACATCAGGACGGTCATCATAGTCGGCAATGCTGATGGCGATCGCCGGATACAACCGACAAAACTCAGCAATCACATTGGGCAAAATGTGGGTTGCAGCACTGCGAAAGGAAGAAATTCGTACATGCCCACCGCTCAGCCCTCGCGCTAAATTTGCCTGCTTAAAGATGTCATCTAACAAATATTTAACCTGGCGGGCACGGTCTACGATTTGTTCGCCGACAGGAGTGAGTTGTGCTCCATAGCGACCGCGAGATAGCAGGACTACACCCAAATCTTCTTCTAAACTGGCGATCGCATAGCTGACTGCCGACTGCGATATCTGTAGCTGTAAGGCAGCTTCACTAAAGCTGCCACAGTCAGCGATCGCAATCAAAACTTGTAGTTGAAACAGCTTGAGCTGATTTTGACGGTCATGTCCCATAGAACTAACCTACCCATTGGCTAAATTGTCGCAAAGATAGGCGTTTGGGAAAATCTTTATCCATCGAATTCACTGATAGATGAGATTCGATTTGTGGTTTGCTGCGGTTAGCGGAAGGAAATAGAGTAAGGCATCCAGATAAAAACAGACTGGAACTCTTTATCAGTCCGACATCATGACAGCAGCTAAAACGCTTCACAACAAGGGCATTCTTCTACTTTTGATGACTACATTAATTTGGGGAACGTCCTTTCCGTTGCTCAAACAGATGATGGGTAGCATCTCTCCCTCAGCAATCCTCGCTGTTCGGTTTGGGGTAGCGGCGATCGCTTTTCTCCCCTGGCTGCGTCGGCTGAATATGAGTTTAATTCGAGACGGGGTGTTGTTAGGGTTCGTCTATTTTGCTGAATGTACCTTTGCCTTGATTGGACTAGAAACTATTTCTGCCAATCGTTCTGCCTTTGTTGTGAGTTTAAATGTAATTTTTGTGCCAATCCTTGCTTCTCTGCTGGGACAACGCTTGCCCAGTCGGATTTTGGTGGCGGCTGGAGTGGCGATCGCAGGCATCGGCATTTTGTCTTGGGAGGGTGGCGGCTTAAACCGAGGCGATTTTCTCACTTTTGGTTGTGCTATTGGAATTGCCATTTACATTCTGCTGCTTGAGTGGATTACACCACGTCACCCAACCCAACCTCTAGTTGCTGTTCAACTTTTGGTCATGGCGCTGTTGAGTGGTGCATGGGCACTGCCACAGTTGACTACACAGATAGGCGAAATTGCGAATCACTTCTATGTATTGCTCTACCTTGGTTTGGTAGTGACGGCTACTCCAATTTGGACTCAGACATTAGCTCAGCGTTGGATTTCAGCCCATGAAGCGGCTTTACTTTACACCTTTGAGCCTGTGTTTGCTGCCATTTTTTCCTTTTGGTTATTGGGAGAAGCATTAGGGGTTAGAGGATTTTTGGGTGCAGGCTTTATTCTATTTGCAACCTTCCTTAGTCAAAGCCAGCACAAGTTGCGTTAAGTTGAAAACGTGCTGATTCCGCAACGTGTCATGAAACTACCGGCTGGTCCGCAAACACCTCAATCCATCCGATTGATTCGCTCCATTTTCTATCCTTCAGAAACCCTAGAAGCTTACGCTCAAAGGTACGGCGACATGTTTTGCCTGCGTGCGCCTAGTGATGTGCCAATGGTGGTGTGCAGCAATCCTCAGTACATTCAAAAGATATTCTCCAATCCGGGACTATTTGACTCTGGCAGTGGCAACCTGCTGCTGAAGTTTTTGTTGGGAGATCAGTCCCTTATTTTGCTAGATGGCGATCGCCACCAGCGGCAGCGACAACTGCTCACCCCTCCCTTTCATGGAGAAAGAATGCGGGCTTATGGGGAATTGATCTGGGAAATTACAGAACAAGTCATTGACCAATGGAAACCTAGTCAGCCTTTTACCGTTCGGATGTCGATGCAGTCCATCACGCTACAGGTGATTCTGCGAGCGGTATTTGGACTGGTAGAAGGAGAGCGATTTGAACAGCTCAAACAGCTTTTGACTGAGTTGCTGGAATCTATCAGTTCACCCGTGAGCGCCAGTCTGCTGTTTTTCCCAGTGTTACGAAAAGACTGGGGTGCGCGGAGTCCCTGGGGCAAATTTCTCCGGCTCAAACAGCAGGTAGCAGAATTGCTCTACGCCGAAATTCGAGAGCGGCGCAGCCAGCCTGACGCATCGCGCACAGACATTCTCTCCCTGCTGCTGGCAGCACGAGATCAAGAAGGTCAACCAATGAGTGACGAAGAGTTACACGATGAGTTGATCACGCTGTTGGTTGCAGGACATGAGACAACCGCATCAGCACTCAGTTGGGCACTGTACTGGGTGTTTACTCGACCGGATGTTCTGGATAACCTGCTGCAAGAGCTAGACGCTTTGGGAAATGAGCGTAACCCAATGGTGATTGCCCAACTCCCCTACCTAAATGCAATTTGCCAGGAAACCCTGCGGCTCTACCCGATCGCCATGTTTGCCTTCCCGCGCATCGTCAAAGCTCCACTAACTTGGGAAGAATACGAATTTGAGCCAGGAGTTTGGCTAGTTCCCTGCATTTACCTATTGCATCAGCGCCCTGACGTTTATCCAGAACCCAAGCAGTTCAAGCCGGAGCGGTTTCTAGAGCGACAATTTTCCCCCTTTGAATACTTGCCCTTCGGCGGCAGCAACCGTCGCTGTATTGGCATGGCGTTTGCACAGTTTGAGATGAAACTGGTGTTAGCGGCGATCGCCTCTCGCTTTCATTTGACTCCATTGCGCCAGCACCGAGTCCGCCCTGTCCGCCGGGGATTAACCCTCGCGCCACCCGCCAACTTGCAGATGGTTGTTACACCTTAAGATAAGTTGGGCACAAAGGAGTTCGCCATTTCCTCTAATCCCCTGTTCTGTTACAGTCGGCTCAGCAGATGAAAAAGCTTTTGATCACTGGCGCAAGTGGCTTCTTAGGATGGCATCTCTGCCAGCTTGCTCAGACTAATTGGCAGGTCTATGGCACTTATCATCGGCGTTCTGTTGAGATTCCAGGTGTCACTTTGCTACCCGTTGATCTAACTGACTTTCAGGCACTTCAACGGCTTTTTCAACAGCTTCAACCTGACGCAGTGATTCATACTGCGGCTGCGTCTAGCCCTAATTTTTGTCAAACTCATCCTGAAATTTCTCATGCAATTAACGTGAGTGCTTCTTGTAATCTGGCTGGACTCAGCGCTGATGCAGAAATTCCTTGTGTGTTTACCTCTAGCGATATGGTATTTGACGGGCGAAACGCACCCTACCGAGAGTCTGATCCGGTATGTCCCGTAAATCATTATGGTGAGCAAAAAGTGGCAGCCGAAGTGGGAATGTTAGCGCGCTATCCCAAGGCTGCGGTTTGTCGGATGCCGCTGATGTTTGGCGCGGCTCCCTTTGCTCAAAGCTTTATCCAACCGTTTATTGAGAAGCTCAGATCAGGAGAGGAGTTAAATCTATTTATTGATGAATTTCGTACCCCGATCAGCGGTACAGCCGCCGCACATGGACTTCTGCTGGCGCTAGAAAAGGTTCACGGGTACATTCACCTAGGCGGCAAAGAACGGATGTCGCGCTACGAATTCGGCTGTTTGATGGTAAAGGTTTTGGAGCTTTCGATGGCAAAAGTTAGCGCTTGCCGTCAAGCAGATGTGAAAATGGCTGCACCCAGACCCGCCGACCTTTCTATGGATAGCTCACTGGCATTCAAGTTAGGATTTAACCCGGCATCAGTTGAAGCTGAGTTACAGGCTTTAAAAGAACGACTGTGAGGGGGAAAGGGGGCGATCGCACTGCCCTATAAATAGGTTAAACAACAGCCAATGATTTTCTGGGCTTTCATCGTCGCGCCCATACAATTCCTTGAATGAGCTTTCCGCAAAATATTGCATTAAAACTTCTCATGCAAATGATGAAAGCCGCTTTTTGTAGCTTTTGTAACAGTTTTGTAAATTAGGAGTATTGAAAGCGATGTAAGGAGGGAACGGAATGAAACCGTCCATGAAACCATCTATGACCTGGCAAGAATACCAGAACGTAGAACTAGTCTCTCATCAGTCACCCAACGGGAAACGACCCAAGTTTGGGGCAAAACTTAGTAGCCTTTGGCGAACCATGCTGGCGCACCTCAAAGTATCCTCTGAGCCACAAGTTTGGCAGACTCGCAACACAGCAGGGGAAATTGTCTGGAATGCCTACAATCCTGCAACGGGGCAATCCCTTGATCAAGTCTCTGAACAAGAAGTGCGAGCTTGGCTGGAGGAACGTCACTACCAATACAGCCTCACTGCTCGTAAAAATCTTCAGCAGCTTAAGATGCAGCAGCTTTGCCAAATGCCGTAGCACTGCGTGCCCTGATTAAAGTCGTTGTTATGCGAAAGCCCTTGCTATGCGAGGGCTTTCGCATAACATGACGAGAAGACTACAGCTATTCCACGGCTCCAAGTGCTTTTAGGGTTGCTTTTTGGGCTTCTGTTAGCCCCACTGTATCTGTAATGATCATTCCTTCATAGGGTCGGGCGGCTCTCAAGGTTTGCAAACATTCGGCTGTTTCAACATTCCAAAGTTTGATTCGCTCGTCAAAGCTGCCACTGAGCAGGATGAATTCTGTAGATTCGTTACTCTCATTCTCCAGACTTGTTTTAGAAAGAGATTGACTGGAGGCAAACCCCAGTGCAGAAACTAGGTTAGTGTGCCCACGCAGGGTTTGAGTGCAGGTTTTAGTAGGAAGATCCCAAAGTTTAATAGTTTGATCAAAGCTACCGCTAGCTAGTTTGTCCGCACCACTAAACACAACAGAAATAACGGGTGCTGTGTGTTCCTGAAGCGTGGAAATACAGTTCCAGGTGGAAGTGTCCCAAATTTTGACGGTGAGGTCGTAGCTACAGCTCGCGAACTGCTGTCCGTCGGGGCTAAAATCTCCTGCCCAAACTGTGTTGGTATGTTCTTGCAGAATGTGAACGCATTGCCCCGTTTCAATATCCCACACCCGAATGGTGCGATTGAACCCAGAACTCACCAACCAGCGCAAATCGGGGCTGATGTTTACAGATGTGACAGGGGCAACGTGTCCCTGCATGAGGCTGATGCATTTGCCAGTTTGCACTTCCCAGAGCCGCACGGTTTGGTCGTAGCTGCCGCTAGCTAGCAGTTGTCCGTCAGGGCTAAAGGCGATCGCCCACACCCAGCTTGTATGTCCTTTCAAGGTTTGTAAGCACTGTCCAGTTTGCCAGTTCCAAAGTTTGATTGTGCGATCGGCACTACCGCTGGCTAAAACGACTTTCTTGTTCTGCTCTGCATCAGGATAAATGCTGATCGGGATAGGGGAAAAGGCGACTGACCAGACTCGGTTGGTGTGTCCTTGCAAAACTTTATGAATCTGACCCGTCTTTAGATTCCATAGCTTGACGGTCTGATCTTCGTGACCAGCCGCCACAATAGACTGCGTTGCATTTAGGCTTAAAGATAGGATGGCGTTGGTGTGTCCTTTCCAGGTTTTGGTGCACTGTCCCGTTTCAACATCCCACAGTTTCGCGGCATGATCGTCACCGCCACTGGCAAGCAACCGTCCATCTGGGCTAAAGGCAATCGACCAAACGCGATTGCTGTGTCCCTGCAGCGTTCTGATGCACTGTCCCGTTTTCAGATTCCACAGTTTGATCGTCTGGTCGTAGCTGCTGCTGGCTAGCTTCTGTCCATCCGGGCTAAAGGAAACGGAAGTGACTGTACTGGAGTGAGCTTGCAGTGTATTGAGACAGTTACCTGTCTCTGTATCCCAGAGCTTTACCGTTTGGTCAAAGCTGCCGCTAGCTAGCGATCGCCCATCGGGGCTAAAGACGACGGATTTAATCCAGTTGGTATGTCCTAAAAGGGTTTGCTGACATTCTCCCGTGTTGGCATTCCACAGTTTGATGGTTTTATCTTCAGAACCGCTGACTAGGGTTTTGCCGTCAGGGCTGAAGGCGATTGACCAAACTCGGCTTTCATGGTCGGTAAGGATGTGAGCGCACTCATCCACAATTCCTAGCAGGCTTTTGTCGGTGTCAACCTGAAGGCGATTAACGGGAGCATTCACATCCCAAATGCGGATGGTCGCATCCTGGCTGGAGGTCGCAATTCGCTGTCCGTCGGGGCTAAAGGCGATCGCGTTCACCGAATACGTATGTCCCCGAAATGTCTTCAGGCATTCCCCGGTTTTAACCTCCCAGAGCTTTACCAGATAATCATCGCTGGCACTCGCTAAGAATTCACCATTGGGGCTGAAAGCGAGGGCCCACGTCCAGTGAGCGTGACCGCTACAAATGAGTAACTGCTTGCCCGTAGCAATCTGCCAGATATGAATTTCGCCGCTGGTGTCACTGGTGGCAAGCTGCTGTCCATCTGGGCTAAAGGCAACGGAAATCACGCCTCCAAAGGTTTCCGCAAACACAGATTTAGAGAGATCTGAGCCAGCAAAGTTGACCTGACTCAAGTTTGTTGCAGGTAGATACGCCTGCCAAATGCTGAGGTGAGAAAAATCTGCTCCCGTCAAGCTCACCTGAAGCTGGCTCATTAGGTTGAGTACATTACCACCAAGATATCCAGCCGATGCCCCAGACTGCCGCAGCGCTAATACCATCTGATTTAGCTGGTCTACCACGTCTTGCTTGCTGTCATAGTGAGAGATCAGACGGTCGATCAGCGGCTGCAAAATCATTCGGGTCTGGCTATGACGGACATAATCTTTAGACTGCGCTTTGATCAGGGCATAACGATTGAGCAAAGCGATTTCAGTTCTGGCGATCGCCCAACTCATCTGCTCGATCAGTTCATCGGTCATGTATTCCATCACCACGGGCTGCTGAGTAAAGCTAGCCAATCCTCGTCCCATCAAGATAGGTGAGCTTTCAATCAGCGATCGCTGCTGCAACAACTCCAGCACTGCCGCCAACTTTGCCTGCGGAATTTGAGGCACGATGTCGGACTGAAGTTCTGCCAGGGTGACAGGTTCCCGGTTTATAGCTAACCAGTACATGACCTGAAGCTCCAGAGCAGACAGCCTGTTGATTTGGTGAGACAGCAGATCGCGAATCCCGTCAAAGATGATGTTGCCTTGAGTCAGAAATTCAGCAATGTTGCCAGATAGCGAATCTTTGATTGAGGTAGCAGCAATTTTCAGCGCAAGGGGATTGCCGCGATAACACTCCACCAATCGGCTGGTTTCATTCTGCGACCCGATTAGCCCTTTTGCTTGAAGGATTTTTTGTCCTGCTGCCTCGTCTAGCCCACCTAACTGGAGCACTCGCACAGGCAAAATGTCCCCTTCCAGGTAGGCAATTTCGGGTGGCTTTTCGCGACTGGTGATGACCAAACAGCTCTGGTGGGCAACTTCACCCACTCGCTGTAAAAATTCTCCGTAGTCCTCATAGTTGACTCGATAGCGGCTTGAACGCTGACGCAAATCGCTATCAGTTTCCCCGCGCAAAACCGTGTCAAAATTGTCTAGCACGATGAGACAACGGTGCTGCTGAAGATAGGGAAGCAGTTGTGAAAGCTGTCCCTCAACGGTATCCGCCAAGTTGATTTCCTGATGGTCAGAAAAGAACTGAATCAGCATTTGCAGCAGTTCGCGCAGGGGAGGTGCATTGCGGAGCGATCGCCAAATCACATACTCAAATGCATCCCTTTCACTCGTTACTAGCTGTTGCGCCAGTTTCACCGACAGAGCAGTCTTACCTACACCACCTAAACCCAAGATGGCAACGAGGCTAGAGCGCTGCTGCCCCTCTACCGCCTTATCCCCGACAATCCAGTTTTCTAGCCGCTGCAGTTCTGCTTCTCGACCATAAAACACCGCAATGTTGAGCGCTTCTCCCCAATCGGTCTTGGGTGAAACAGGCAGATTCGGTTCTAACGCAACCAGGTTAGGAAATTGACTGCTTCCTTTTACTTCAGGGACTTCCTCCTGCCACTGCGATCGCTTTAAGACACTTTGAAAGTTATGTTTGGTTACCTTCTGCCCCAGCGCATCGGACAGCAACTGCCATAGTCGAGAGCCTGTGTCCTTGATGTAGCCAAAATCGTATCCCGATAATCTGGCTATTTCCATATACGACTGTCCTACCCAGGACTGCCGAAACACCAGTTCTTGAACTTTTGTTAAGCGCCCTTGCTCTAAAAGCCGCTCAACCCGATCTAACGCTTCGTCAACTGTCATCAACTTCAAGGCTTGGGGGCAACGTTGAACTTAATTAAAAGAATAAGAAGTGGGGAGTAAAAAAGAATTTAACTTAACAGATTGTCAGAGAAGCAGTTTGAAAGCAAGGTCTGCTCGAATTCAAGCTGTTACAAAGATTACAGAATGCATGTTAAGGCTATCTGGGTAGAAGAAAAATAATTACAGTACAAAAACCAGAAACTCCTCTTAATTCTGAAGTGGGACAACGTTTTCCGCACCACCCAAAATCAGGGTTTTTACCAACATTTGCAGATTTTGTTCTGTATCAATGAAATCTAGATCAACAGGCGCTTAGGTATGTTACCGCACTTTTACCTAGATTCTGCCTGACATTATCAGACCTTTACCTGACCTTTTGCCGACCGACAACCGTAACCTTAGCCAGCTAATTTGGGAACGATAGATGTGAGGACTGTAGTATATCCAACTCCTTCCCCAACTCTGCATCTATCCAAGGATGTGTTTGATTCAAGCCTTACTAAGAACCTGTGGACATCACCACAACGGTTACAGCTAATAACGATTCTCTTATCACATACCCATGGACCATAAAAACGCTGGTAAAAGTTCCCATAAATCTCAACGCGATCGCTTATCCGATAAACCGAATGCACTGGTTGTAATCGATCCAACTGCTCAAGATCAGCAAGCTTTAGCTTCAAAAACGCTGCCACAGGCAGAAATTCTCCTGCTCGACCCTCAGCGAGACGGAGTACAGCAAATTACTGAAGCTTTACAGCAGCACCAGGATTTAACCCAGGTTCATATCTTCTCACATGGCTCCTGTGAAAACCTCAGCCTGGGCAGTGCCCGCTTGTGTTTAGACACCCTGGAATATTACGCCTGGGATTTGCAAGCCTGGTTTCCTGCCCATGCCTTTGCCGCACCCTCAGTCCAGCTACACGGCTTTGGTGCCGCTAGAGGAAACGCAGTTGAATTTCTGGAACGCCTACACCAACTGACTGGTGCCAGCATCGACACTTCAGATTTAGCGAGTTGCGTGTAGGAAATCATAACGTTTCTCTAAAAAGGAGCTACACATGGAAGGGCACCCCGCAAAGCGGGGTGCCCTTCCATATATGGACCTAATTCTTGGAAAGTAATTTTTTGTGGGCTTAGCGCGCAAAAAATTACTCTCTAGAGTTTTTAAACCCTATTCCCCCACTTCCGTCAAAATTCGTCGTAGCGGATTCTCCACCCAATCGGGACGGCTGTTGAGTTCGCAACTGAGACTGTACAGCATTTTTTCGAGCAGGTAGCTGTCAAGCAAAACCTGTAGCTCTTGTTGAGATTTGGGTAGGAAGTTAGAACTGTTAGCCGTATTCAGGTAGGCATGGAGGAATGCAGCGCTGACCCAACGTTCCCAAAACTGCACCCACTGCTCCATCACGGGCAACATTTCAGGGCGAATCATGCCGTTCTCGACTTCGTTTCGTAGGGCTACATTAGCCGCATAACCAAAGGATTGCAGCATTTCGGCTACGTCTCGTAGGGGCGATCGCTTCATCCGCCGTTCGCTCAGGTTGCGACTAGGTTCTCCCTCGAAGTCAATGATGACAAAATCTTTGCCCGTATAAAGCACCTGCCCCAAATGGTAATCTCCGTGGGTGCGAGTCCGCATCGCGGTAATTTTTTGGTTAAGGACAAGCTGAAATCGGCTCATCAGATGATCCTGACGGTTGAGGACAGTTCGTGCTAGCTCCTGCGTTTTGGCGGGCAAGAATTTGAGCCGTTGCTTTAGCAATAGCAACGTTTGTCCAGACAGGTTTCGTGCATATTGGTAGATTGAGCGCTGATAAAAGGACGAAAACGGCTCTGGGGCAAAGTCAGGATTTTCTGCATCAGAAGCCAGCGCAATGTGAAGCTCAGCCGTACATTGTCCTAGTAGCTTGGCGTTGGCAAGGTAAGAGCCAATCACCTGAGAGGCGAGAAGCTGAGTTGAGGGATCGAGGTTGTGAGAAGTTTCCGGAGAAGATGGATAGGAGCGGGAAGCCATCGAAAAGGCGGTAGAAGAGTTTCCATCCCGGTGTTTGCCAGTCTCTGAATCCTCAAAGTTTTCTACCAAATCAAAGCTGGACTGCAACTCTAGCAATGAACCAGACGGTACAGGGACCTCGGTCATACCGGAGTGCTGCACCATGATGTGTTCAAAGTAGTCGCGCAAACTATCGAGGGTGTAGTCCCAGGTGTTGCGGGCATCCAGGATGTATTCCTGCAAGATGCCGACGGTCATGGTGTCTGTCTGAGGACGACGATATTCTAGTACGCCCGCAATTCGGGTGAAGTGCTGAATCTGTTTTTTGTCGCTAAGGAAGCGTCGCACTTCCAGGTCAGGGTTGTTACCAACTTCAATTTTGCGGAAGAGCTTCAGGATCAGATGATCCCCATAAATGATTGAGGTGTTGCGAGTAGCCGAACGCAGCAAGGTTGGCTCAAACTGGGTTGCACCTTCCATAAGTTGAGGAAACAGATCCGTGACGCTGGCACTGAGTTCGCCCAGTTTGCCCTTATAGGAATGGTTGTGGACGATCGCATTCAGTAAAGAAGCCAAAAAGTCTTTATCGGCGATCGCATCATACAAAACCTTAGTTTCATCCTGCCCCTTAAGCTCAAGCTTTGCTACGACGGTATAGGACAAGTCTGTTAGCAGGTGTTGTGCCTCTTTGCCCTCTGCGTAAGCAAGCAGCAAAATGTACGTTTGAGGCTCTCCCTGAATGTATTCCACCTCTAACCAGACAATCTGAGCTTCGGTGTCTTTGTAGGGCACTGGCACAATTTCGGTGATGTGGGCAGCCTGTATTGCCCGACCATTGCCGATATACCAGCGACACTGATTTAAGTAGTCTGGCAGGACAGACTCTAGAGCGATTCGCGCTTCTCGCTGGGCAAACACATTTTGCCAGGGCGCATCAACCGCCAAAACAGGCAGTTGGCTTTGCGGTTTAGCAAGCTGAGCATCATTGGGCTGATACTTCAGCGTAAACCAGTAAAAGGTATGGGGAGCGATGCTGAGGAAGTAGGGAGCTTCGCCGATCGCCGGAAACTCGGTGCGCCCAAAAATCTCAACCGGCACCATGCCTTTAAACGCAGACAGGTCTAGCTCTACCGTCTGGACAAAGCGAGACAGGTTAGCGACAACGAGAATATGCTCATCCTCATAGGTGCGGGTGAAGGCCAACACCTTCCGGTTTTCGGGATGCAGTAGCTCAAAGGTGCCACGCCCCATTGCCTTAAACCGTTTGCGAGTGGCAATCAGACGCTTCATCCAATACCAGAGGGAGTTAGGATTCGCCTGTTGCGCCTCGACGTTAACAGCTTCGTAGTGATATTCTGACTCGACGATTACGGGCAGATAGAGGCGATGGGGATTGGCGCGGCTAAAGCCTGCATTACGGTCAGAGCTCCACTGCATTGGGGTACGAACGCCGTTGCGATCGCCCACATACACGTTATCGCCCATGCCAATTTCGTCACCGTAGTACAGCACCGGAGTTCCAGGCAGGGCTAGCAGGAGACTGTTCAGCAGCTCAATCCGACGGCGATTGTTACCCAATAGCGGAGCCAAACGGCGACGAATCCCCAGGTTCACCCGCATTTCCTGGTCTTGGGCGTAGACCCGATACATATAGTCGCGGTCTTCATCTGTCACCATTTCCAGCGTTAGCTCATCGTGGTTGCGTAAAAACAGCGCCCACTGGCAGTTGTCGGGAATCGAAGGAGTCTGCTGAAGAATGTCAAAAATTGGGAAGCTATCTTCCATCCGCAGCGACATAAACAGGCGAGGCATTAACGGAAAGTGGAAGTTCATGTGGCACTCGTCGCCTTCGCCATAGTAGGCGGCAGCATCTTCCGGCCACTGGTTTGCTTCAGCCAACAGCATTCGGTTAGGAAACTTGGCATCAACCTGCTGTCGCAATTGCTTGAGGAAGTTGTGAGTTTCTGGCAAGTTCTCACAATTGGTGCCCTCTCGCTCGTAGAGGTAGGGCACGGCATCCATTCGCAAGCCGTCTACGCCCATTTCAAGCCAAAAATCGAGAACTTCAAATACTGCCTGCCGAACTGCGGGGTTGTCGTAGTTCAAGTCCGGCTGGTGAGAATAGAAGCGGTGCCAGTAATAGGCTTTAGCGAGAGGATCCCAAGCCCAGTTGGAGGTTTCAAAGTCCTGGAAGATGATTCGGGCTTCCTGGTATTTTTCGGGGGTGTCGCTCCAGACATAAAAATCGCGTTCGACGCTGCCTTTGGGAGCCCTTCGGGCCCGTTGAAACCAGGGATGCTGGTCGGATGTGTGGTTGACGATTAGCTCGATGATGACGCGGATGTCGCGCTGATGAGCCGCAGCGAGAAATTCTTTAAAGTCATCCAGGTTGCCATAGATGGAGTTGACGCTGGTGTAGCTGGAAATGTCGTAGCCATCATCTCGCAAAGGTGAAGGAAAGAAGGGCAGCACCCAGACCGCAGTGACTCCCAGGTCTTGCAGGTAGTCGAGCTTTTCGGTTAGCCCCCGAAAGTCGCCAATGCCATCGGCGTTACTATCGGCGAAGGCGCGGACGGGCACCTCATAGATGATGGCATCCTTGAACCACAGCGGGTCTTCTTGGAGGACTGAGTTATGTACTGCGTTTTGTGTTGTCTGCACCATTCAGTTCAATTCCCTCTATGCGTCCTTCGCAAACTATGTAAACGGGATGCGTTCAGATTCCCAGGTCAGTTATTCCAGCCTAATGAGCTATTCCAGCCTAATGAGCTATTCCAGCTCAATGAGCAACTGATGTCATCTGCAAAAAGCAAAGCCCGATGCACGTGTATTCTATGAGAGAACTGGGGGCGATCGCCTCCGACTCCCGATGTAAACTTGAGGACTTTTGCTATATCTTGATCGACTGCGATCGCAGCGATCGCAACAGCAAACAGAGCCGCATCTGCACCGCGTCATCAAATCGATGAGGATCTAACCCAGTGAGCGAAGCAATCTTACCCAAACGATAGCTGAGCGTATTTCGGTGAATTGAAAGCCGTTTTGCAGTTGAGGATGGGCAACAGTCTTCGGCAAAGAAGGCATCCAGTGTAGTTAGCAAATCTGGCTCATGGTCAAGTGGACTGAGCAAATATTTAGCCAGATCGATTTTGGTTGCTTCGTCTGCGACACCGACAAAGGCAGCAACGCCCAATCGCCCTAAACAATGAACTTGGTTTTGTCCCTGCAAGCGGCTTCCCAGAGACAGAGCCGCCTGAGCGTCCTGATAAGACTGCGCTAACCCCCGAATGCCCGGATGATAGCGACCAATTCCCAGGTTGATCGACGCTCCGCCTGTATCGCTTCGCAGCCGCGCTAGCAGCGCATCTGCCGCCCGCCTCAACGCCGTTAAATTTGCCCAGGAAGAGTTAGTTGAAGGATCAGAATCATCATGACTCGCCCAACTGCCTAAGTTTTTGGTGTTGCTTGCTTTCAGGACAGCAACTTCGCCTCCGCCTAAGTCGGCGCAAATCGTGTCATTGGGCAAATGAAAGAAACTCACAATGCTGCCGATGACTAACTGTGTGCGTCGCCGTTTGTCTGCCTCGCTGACCGTTTCTCTCACTCCCAACTTAGAAACATAATCAGTTGCGTCCACCAGAATGACTGCGCGGGGAGGCGACAAATCCATTCCCAGGTCCTTAGCCTGACGCAAGGCAACTTCGTCTTGAACCCGACCATGCAGCAAATCATAAATCAGCTGATTCTTAAACTTCTGTTGATTGGGTAACTGATCGAGGATGGCAGCCTGATTGATCACCAATTCCACTAGAGCTTGAGCTAACCGAGGAGAAATCGGTTCTCGATTCAACGATTCTCCAACCACCACCTCTCCCACTTGCGTATCGTAATGGAGAGGAATGCGGAGATGCTGACTAACCGTTTTCCATTGATTCCAATCAAAAGCAAGTCCCACCAGATAAGGATCGCTACTGGTGAGAATGGTGCCCTGGTCATCGATCACAAAAACGGGGGCACACAAAAGCTCGGCAACCCTAGCGGTGACGATGTTAGCAAGTTGGACAAAGCGAGTAGAGGCAAGCGATAAAGCTCTCATCGTTGGATAACTGCCACAAAATTCAAAGTAGTGCCCCAGGTAAAATACTTTGATTAAAGATGACAGTATCCGTGAGTCTTCGTAGGGCTGTCATCTTTCCAAAGAGGCAGACGGAAAGTGCAGCATCCCCCTAAGTGCAGACTACTCGAACCGAGGCTATTGTAAGTTTTCTGCTAGCGCTTTGCGGGCGAGGTGGGTGGTGTAAACGGTGACTGCAACAGTTGCGAGAAACCCAATGATCCGAATTGCCCATTGAACACTCAAGTTAGTGGGTTGGTTTTCGGTACCAATTTGGGCAAGGTTACCTGCCAGGGAACCAATGTAAACATACAGAATGGTGCCGGGAATCATGCCGATCGCCCCCAACACATAATCTTTGAGTGGAACGCCTGTGAGCCCAAAGGCGTAATTCAATAAGTTGAATGGGAAAATCGGGGAAAGCCGGGTGAGCAAAACTATCTTTAAGCCTTCTGCGGCGACAGCTTTGTCAATTGCTGCAAATTTCTGATTGCCAGCAATCTTTTGGCTAACCCAGCCTCGCGCCCAATAACGTCCGATTAGGAAGGCGGCGATCGCCCCTAAAGTTGCCCCAATAAACACATAAACGGCTCCCAACACTACGCCAAATACGACCCCTGCGCCTAAGGTCAGGATAGAACCGGGAAGGAAGGCAACAGTCGCCACGATGTAAAGGGCAATGAAGGTAATGCCACCCAATACGCCCAGGCTCCCAATCCATTCCAATGCATTCTGAAGCAGGTTTTGAGGATAAAACCCTGGTGATGTGGCACTGTTGGCTAGTGCTGGAGATGTGATTAAGAGAAGGGCGATCGCTACTCCTGCTAACCCATACACAAATTTGAGCATCCAATAAAACATCTGACTGAGCAGCATAGTGGAATAGCAATGACTAAAAATGGAGTCTGCTGCCCAGATCTGCAACTTCGTTAGAGAAGTCACAGATCCTCTTTAGGGCATGAGTTTTTTAACAGCATCCACCACCGGTGTAGTGCCAGGTGGAGTCTGTGACGATCACGTCTTGCGGAAACTGGTGACTAAACTGAGCGGCGGTTTTATCACACACTGCCAGGGGAACTCCTCGCTCTAATCTGTGACCTGCGCCATCATTTAACTCAGGTTCAGCACCGCTGTAGATTGCGGTTTTACCTGTAAAAACACAGGCTCCATCATCGGGCACCGGTACCTTAAAGGAAACAGAATCTAAGCTTTCTAGCAGGAGGGGAGTGTCTAAACTATAGCTTTGAACATCTAGTAGCCGATAAGGACGACGGGCACGAATTTCTACCTGTCCAAAGCCAATCGCGATTAGATGTTGAATATATTCGTCATAAGTGAGTGCCCCAGATAAGCAAAGGGCGCGTAATCGCTCGTCTTGCTGAAGGTGGGACGGAATCGGACGGGTGGCGATCGGGTCACTCATGATCAGTCGTCCACCCGGTTTTAATACTCGATGTGCTTCGGAGAGGGCTTGCTTTAGGTCAGCTGGCTCGAAGATGTTAAACAGGCAGTTTTGCGCCACTACGTCTATTGAGGCATCGGGTACTGGCAACGCAAAGGCATCTCCTTCTAGGATTTTGACGAAGTCGGGGGTAAACCAGTCGTTTTCTTGAGCCGCAAGCTGTAGGTTACGAGTCGCGGCGAGTCGCATTTCGGCGACGGGGTCAACGGCGACGACTCCTGCTGGTTGGCGACAGAAGTAAGCAAATTGCAGGGCTTCGAGTCCGCCTCCTACGCCGATGTAAAGTACGGTGGGGTTGCCGAAGAGTTCGGTGGGATGCACCGTCGAGCCGCAGCCGTAGTTCATCTGCTGCATAATTTTTGGGATTTTTAGCCCTGGCAGTCGGAGGGGGGGTGTACTGACGCAACACAGCCCAATTTGAGGGGTTTCGGCTGCTTCGGCGTAGAGTTGGGCAGTGGTTTCGAGATAACTCATGAGGAGAGGGGGAGTCTTATATTTTCCAGGTGATCATAATATGTTTTCTTGATTTCACATTTGGGTGGGGTGGGTTAGGCAATGCCGCAGATTACTGTGGATTTTATTTGTCTGTTTAGCGGAATTTGCTGCTGGGGGGTTCCCCCAGACCCCCGTTGGGGGACGGGCGCGTCCCTCAAACCCCCTCCGCAAGGGATTGGGGTGGGGAGCAGGACGCGCTTCGCATCAGTGGGTGGCGAGGGGGTTGCTTGGGTGAGGGAGCGATCGCCCTTCTCTTTCATTCTCAGCCTTCCGCCCTCAGCCCCTACTCTTGGCAGTATCAAAGTGTTAATTTCAAATGCAAAACCTTCAGTGCTTTTTCGGACACGATTACACTAGATACTGATGGGTGTGAGACGCTGCTGCTCAAATCCACTGGATCGAGTTAATGATCCCCAACAAATCTCAACTGAACGGGTGATTCTGTCAAACCGGATCGACCCGTTAGCATCAGGAAAGATGTGAGCAGAACAGGATTTTAGTCAGGGTGCATGGGTAGGGGGGTAGGGGCGAAGCGTTCGGTAGATAAACTCTGAATTAGAGTAAGGATTTTTGCCCGAACGCTTCGCCCCTATGGGAATGTTTGTACGGCGTTAGCGATCGCCACCTCCCCACCAAAATTAACAGTCCAACCCACCCAGCCATAGCGCCTGCCCTATGGACCAAGCTCCACTGCTGAAACGAGGAAACCGCGCCCTGGCTGCTATTGTGATTACCGATAGCGTCGGTTTTAGTGCCCGCATGTCAAGCGACGAAGAGCATACGCTGAACCTAATTCAGCGCGACCTCCAGACGATGCGGCAGATTTGCCAAAACACCGAAGGGCAGGTACTCAAGTCCACTGGAGACGGTTTGCTAATGTATTTCGTTAGCGCAGTCCAAGCCGTTGTCTGTGCCATGAAAATTCAGACTACTATTGCTGAGCAGGCAGAGCAGCGATCGCCTGAAGACGTACTGATTCACCGTATCGGCATTCACCTGGGTGATGTGTTTTTTAGCGAAACCGACGTGATGGGCAATGGGGTCAACATCGCCGCCCGCCTGCAAACCGAAGCAAAACCCGGCGGCATCTGCATTTCCCAAACGGTTTACGACGTGGTGAAAGATCGGCTAGTGATGGAAGCGGTCTATGCGGGACCACTAAAGCTAAAAAACATCCAGCAGCCTGTTCCCGCCTACCAGATTTTGCCTGCCCACCATTCTGACGCGACTCCCGTCCACCCTTCGGACACCTCAGCCCCTTCTAACCCGGTCGGCTCTGCCCACGAAGAAACGCTCCTCGACACTATCATTGACGGTCGCTACCAAATTCATCGAGTTCTAGGAAGGGGCGGCTTTGGGCGAACCTACTTAGCTTCAGACATGCAGCGATTTGGCGATCTATGTGTGCTTAAAGAATTTGTGCCAGCCAGTCGCGCCGACTACACCGTGCAAAAGTCACGCCAACTGTTTGAGCAAGAAGCCAGAGTCCTTTACGAAATTCAGCATCCGCAAATTCCTCGCTTCCTCGCCTGGTTTGCCGAAAAAGGGCGGCTGTTTCTCGTACAGGAATACATCGATGGCAAAACCTACGCCACCCTCTTGAAAGAAAAACTGCGCCAAGGAGCCGCCTTCTCCGAAGCTGAAGTGACCCGATGGTTGGCTGACTTGCTACCCGTCTTGGAGTATTTGCACAGTCTAAACATTGTTCACCGAGACATTTCACCTGACAACGTCATGTTGCCAGATGGTCAGACACACCCGATGCTGATCGACTTTGGCTTGGTCAAGCAAGCGGTGAATCAAATTTGGGCAGCCTACGCGGAAGATGGTTCAACCGTGAGCCAGGCTTCCTTTGTCGGCAAGCTGGGCTATGCGCCACCAGAACAGATTCGCATGGGGCAATGCTATCCCTGTAGTGACCTGTATGCCTTGGGCGTAACGGCGATCGTTTTGCTGACAGGACAGGAACCCAACACCCTCACCGATCGCGATTCCTTGGAATGGTGTTGGCAGTCTTATGTGCAGGTGAGCGATCGCCTCACTCAAATTCTCAACAAAATGCTGTCTGAAAAGCCCAAAGACCGCTATCAGTCTGCCGCCGAAGTGATGACAGTGCTGGGACTCACAGGCGCAGCCAGCAGCCCTCTTCCCAATTCCTCTGTCCGCTCTAGCCGACCAACAAGCAACGTCACCCAGCAGCAGCGCTCGCCTATTCCCCCTCCTAAACCTTTACCCGTCCTCGATCCTAAATTTGTCGAACGCTGCCGCACCGAGCTAGCCCGCTGCATTGGACCGATGGCAGACTACATCGTGGAAGACATTCTGTCCCAAACGCCTCACCTGAAACCTGAACAACTGGTGCAGGCGATCGCTGCTGAGATTCCCAATTCTAAGCAAGCAGAAGCATTTCAGCAGAAATTGCGATCGCGTTGACGCGATCGAGCAGTTGTACCGCGCATCATTCGTCATAAAGTATAGGAAAGTTTGCTTAAGTCAAACAGCTGTTGCCTACGCTCAAAAAACTTTATGAATTCGATGAACACAGTTAGCGATAAAACAGTGGATGACAAGGCGGTTGTCCAGGAATACTTTAACGCCACAGGCTTTGATCGCTGGCGGCGCATCTACGGCGACGGTGAAGTCAACAAAGTTCAGCTAGATATCCGCAAAGGGCACCAACAGACCGTTGATACCGTGCTGTCATGGCTCCAGGCTGATGGCAATCTAGCAGACTTGACAGTTTGCGATGCGGGTTGTGGAGTCGGCAGTCTCAGCATTCCGCTGGCAGCAGCAGGTGCAAAAGTTTATGCCAGCGATATTTCCGAAAAAATGGTAGGAGAAGCCCAGACCAGAGCCACAACAGAATTGGGGCAGTCAGACAATCCCACCTTTGCCGTGCAAGACCTGGAAGCGCTGAGCGGCAACTATCACACTGTGATTTGCCTGGATGTGCTAATTCACTATCCCCAAGATAAGGCGATCGCCATGATCGATCACCTCAGCAACCTGGCAGACTCTCGCCTGATCCTCAGCTTTGCCCCTAAGACCTTTGCCTACAGCCTGCTGAAAAAAATCGGCGACTTTTTCCCCGGACCCAGCAAAGCAACCCGTGCCTACCTGCACAAAGAATCCAACATTGTCAAAGGGCTGGAGGCAAGAGGCTGGAAAGTACAGCGCAACGCCATGACAAAAACCAGCTTCTACTTCTCTCGGCTACTAGAAGCCACTCGTTAAGCTCTACATCTGGAATAGCGAAAGGCAAAAGGGTGAGGGATGAAATGGACTTTCATCCCTCACCCTTTTGCCGTCCTGTAAACTTGTTCACGAACAATAAGGACTCATACCAATTCCAAAAACAGATGGAAGGGCACCCCGCTCCACGGGGTGCCCTTCCATCTGTTTTTGGAGAAACGTTATCATACGGTTGACGCAATCATGGACTAGCCGTTTGAATAGGCAGGCTAGGAGAACAAATTGGCGATGGCCCGGTCTTCTAACTAAGCCTTCTAACTCAGGCTGTAATTCTGACCCCACTCCAGCTAGAGTGATGCGAACAAAAAAACTTTTGGCAGGTCTGTTTCTCGCTGCGGGTTCCGCTATTGTTATCGCCTTCGCCCACAGTGTCATCACCGGAGACACTGGAACTAGATCCTCCCGACTAGTGGGAGGACTCCTATTTGGGGCACCCCCGATTGCCCTGGGAGGCTGGCTACTCGTTGGCGCATCCCGTCCTAACCCACGCCACGATCACATTAATTTACGTTCTATTTTTTACCGGTTGCTCAAGCAAAACAGCGGATATTTAACCGTGACGCAATTTGCTGCTGCTGCCAACCTGCCCAGAATGACTGCGCAATCCTATTTGGATGAGAGAGCCAAAGAATTTGATGCCAAATTTGCCGTCAGCAAAGACGGTAGCCTTGCCTATCAGTTCTACGTGCAAGACCAAAAAGGGGCGCATCTCACTGAAACTTTACGCGAACGACTCGCTAACTCTGACTTTAACGACATCACCATCATGTAAGGTGCTAGCTCTAAGCAGTTTGTGAAAACACCTTACCGCCGGACAGGTGTTCTCACAAACTACTTATGAAGCCGACAAGCATGAAGCCAACAAGGTTGTGTGGCTAGCAAGAATTGTCGCGTAAGAATTTTTAACAAAATCTCTCATCAAATCGGATTACTCTAACAATTTGGGAAGCTTTTTAACATTGTTTCTTAGCATTGTTAAGTAGCCTTGTTAAGCTTCGGCACTCCAGCAGGCAAATTTAATGTTGGGATTAGTAGGACTTTAATAATGACCAGTAATTTAGCAACCAAGCTGCGAGAGGGCACCAAAAAGGCCCATACAATGGCTGAGAACGTCGGCTTTGTGAAGTGCTTTCTCAAAGGAGTTGTAGAAAAGAACTCCTATCGAAAGCTGGTCGCCGATCTCTATTTTGTCTACTCGGCAATGGAAGAAGAAATGGAGCGCCATCAGCAGCATCCAATCGTTTCCAAAATCCATTTCCCAGAGCTAAATCGCAAGGAAAGTCTGGAGCGCGACCTGCACTTTTACTACGGAAACAACTGGCGCGACCAAATTGCTCCGACCCCTGCGGCTAAAGCATATGTAGAGCATATTCGTCAGGTCTCTGCAACGCAGCCTGAGCTACTCGTAGCACATTCCTACACCCGCTACCTGGGTGACCTGTCAGGCGGTCAAATCCTCAAAGGCATTGCCCAGCGTGGCATGAACCTGAGCAACGGTGAAGGAACCGCTTTCTACGAATTCAAAGACATTCCTGACGAAAAGCAGTTCAAAGCAAAATATCGTCAGGCGATGGACGAATTGCCCGTGGACGAGGCGACTGCCGATCGCATTGTTGACGAAGCAAATGCCACCTTCGGCATGAATATGAAAGTCTTCCAGGAACTTGAAGGCAACCTGATTAAGGCGATCGGTCAAATGCTGTTTAACAGCCTCACCCGTCGTCGCGGTCGCGGCAGCACCGAGTTGGCAACTGCTGACTAACTCATCAAGCTCTAAGCTCCTATCCTAAAAACTATTTGGGGAGGTTAATTTTTCGTAGACTAGCCTGCGAAAAATTAACCTCCCCAAGTTGCTTTAAGCCTGGTGGTAAGACAAGCTACAAGCGGTGTCTGCCGCATGATAGGATTAACTACTGGTTACGGACTTCCGATCCCTGTCTCTAAACATTTGAGTGGCTAGATGCCTTCGTCATTTCGCTGAAGCATGACTTCCCAGGGTGACTCGGAAAAGTTTGTCTCGCCTGACCCTCACCCGCTAAAGCTGGAAGATGCGTTTTTCCAAAATTTTGATTGCCAACCGTGGGGAAATTGCCCTTCGCATCCTTCGTACCTGCGAAGAGATGGGAATTGCCACCGTTGCCGTTCACTCCACAATCGATCGCAATGCGTTACATGTTCAGCTGGCAGATGAGGCGGTCTGCATCGGTGAGCCTCCCAGCAGCAAAAGCTATTTGAATGTTCCCAATATTATTGCCGCAGCCCTGACTCGTAACGCTACTGCGATCCACCCGGGCTATGGTTTTTTGGCAGAAAACGCCCGTTTTGCTGAAATTTGCGCCGATCACCAGATTGCCTTTATCGGTCCTTCCCCTGAAGCAATGCGGGCAATGGGCGACAAATCAACTGCAAAAGAAACGATGCAGCGGATTGGTGTGCCTACTGTACCCGGAAGTGATGGGCTGCTAACCGATGATCAGGAAGCCTTGGCGATCGCCAACAAAATTGGCTATCCCGTCATCATTAAAGCAACAGCGGGCGGTGGCGGTCGCGGAATGCGTCTAGTTCGAGATGAAAGCGAATTAGTGAAATCTTTTCTAGCGGCTCAGGGTGAGGCGGATGCCGCTTTTGGTAACCCCGGCGTTTATCTAGAAAAATTCATCGAACGACCCCGTCACATCGAGTTTCAAATTCTTGCTGACAGCTACGGCAACGCCATTCACCTGGGAGAGCGAGACTGTTCCATTCAGCGACGGCACCAAAAGCTGCTAGAAGAAGCTCCCAGCGCTGCTCTCACCGCAGAACTGCGCGAAAAAATGGGATCTGCTGCTGTCCGGGTTGCTCAAGCGATCAACTACACGGGTGCAGGCACTATCGAATTTCTGCTTGACCAATCGGGACATTTTTATTTTATGGAGATGAACACCCGCATTCAGGTTGAGCATCCCGTCACCGAGATGATTACTGGCTTAGATCTAATTGCTGAGCAAATTCGCGTCGCCCAGGGAGAAAAGCTACGTCTGACACAGGAGCAGGTGGTATTTCGCGGACATGCGATCGAGTGCCGCATCAATGCTGAAGATCCTGACTACAACTTTCGTCCGCACCCCGGACGCATTAGCGGCTATTTGCCTCCTGGCGGTCCCGGCGTGCGAATTGATTCCCATGTTTATACCGACTACGAAATTCCGCCCTACTATGACTCGTTGATTGGCAAGCTGATTGTCTGGGGACCCGATCGCCCTGCCGCAATTCAACGAATGAAGCGAGCCTTACGAGAATGCGCGATCACAGGTTTACCCACCACGATTGGCTTTCACCAAAAAATTCTGGAAACTGCCGAATTTGGGCAAGGCAAGATCTACACCAACTTTGTTGAGCAAATGATGCGTCCCCCTGAAAAGTAAGTCTGTGGATGCGAAGCATTCGGTCAAGATTCAGTGCAATGACCGACATTTTGATCGAACGCTTTGCCCCTAACCCGCTAGAACTCAAGCATTTTCAGTCTTGCAGTAATTTCCTGCCTGGAAATTGCCTCAGTAAGCCATCATCGTCAGTAGCCCCTGCTGCCCCAGCAAAATTTCACGCAGCAGACTAAAAATTCCAACCCAAATAATAGGGGTGATGTCTACTCCACCTAAAGGAGGCACAAGCTTACGCAGTGGGATCAAAAAAGGTTCTGTGGGCAAAGCCACCAGAATGAATGGCATCCGATTCAGTTCGGCTTGAGGATACCAGGTCAAGACGATGCGAATAATGAACAACAAAATCAGCAGCCCCAACAGAGGAGCCAAAACCCAATTGGCGATTGCAACAGAGGTCATAGGTGCTAAAAATTAAGCTTTGTAACCGAGTCTATTCATATTCTACCGCCCCTCGAACGCGGCTTTAGACCTGCTCCAACTTAGAATTGCAGTAAAATCTAAAGCCAAATAGACTTCTCAAAGGATTAACAGCCCGATAAGATTATTAATGAAATAGCCTTCCAAATTTGGGGATCAAAACTCATGACACCATCTTTAGCAAATTTCCTATACAGCCTGCTTGCAGGAGCAGTCATCATCATTATTCCAGCAACCGTTGCCCTGATCTTCATTAGCCAAAGAGACAAGATCCAGCGCTCTTAGTCGGATGAGGTTATTTGACTCAGGTTTGTGAATTGAGCAGAGCCAGAGATTTTCAGAGTAGAAGTCATTTGATTCTGAAAATCCCTGGCTTTGTAGATCTAAGCTTCCGCATGACTTTTAGGACTGTTTAGATAAACTTCTAACCCAACTCCTGAAGTTTTAGTGTCTAGGTAGTCTTGACACAGAGCAGTATCCTCATTTAGCTTGGCTAGTTAATGCTTGTAGCGGTTTGGCTGAAAGACTTAGGTCAGTCAGCGATTCGGTTAGAGTAGAGATCATTACAAAATCAACAAGCGAATTGGTTAAACAAGCAAATCGATTTAACTAAAAGTCGCTTAGGATTAGGACATACTTACGGAGAACTGCAATGGTGGATGCTGGGCTGGGTTTGAACAGCATGATTACCCCGACGCTAGCAACGGTCAACATCATCTCAAACGCAAGTAGCCTTGTGGGGGTTGGTTTGGCCCTCTCAGGCGTAGGGCTTTATTTCCTGCGTTCGGTGCGCCCTAACTTGGCGCGAGATCATGACATTTTCTTTGCAGCAGTGGCGCTGGTTTGCGGTGGCATTCTGTTCTTCAATGGCTGGCGGCAAGACCCGATTTTGCAGTTTGGTCAGTTTATGCTGACGGGTTCTGCCATTTTCTTTGCGGTTGAGAGCATTCGTCTGCGGGCTGTCGCCACAGAGCAGGCAAAGCGCACAACGCCTGTTGTCGATGATGATCGTCCTGTGAGCCGAGTTTATCGGGCTGAGTTAGACGAACTGGATGCCCTAGATGAAGAACCTCGGCCTATCACCCGCCGGATCAGAGGCACACGCGATGCTCGCCCAAATGACGAATACGGTGAGGAAGTGCGTCGTCGTCCATCCAGCCGAGGCAGCAGCGATCGCCTCGGTTCTGGTGACCCTTACAGTGATGCGTCAAGCCGCCCTCGTCGCCGTCGTCCTCCCTCTAGTGGAACCGAGCGTCCAGTGTCCCGCCGTCCTGATGTAGACGAGTACTGGGGTGATACAGAGGACAAACCGATTCGCAGCAGTCGTCCTAGCCGCAGTTCCGATTCTCCCCCATCTTCAAGACCCAGAAGAACCCGCCCTCCTCAAGATGCGCCTCGCCGCAGTCGAGTTGAGTCAGAGCGATCGCCCTCTGACTACGTTGACTATCAGCCAATTGACTACACCAGCGAAGACCAGGATAATCCACGTGATTATGATTAGCGACAACTAAACGCTAGCTCCTCAAGTGGTCAGGCATTTTGGCATTTTCAAGCGCTTTCAGCAGTGGATAGGGTTAAGCATTGGCTTGATCCTGTTCACTTTTCTTATTAACTGCCAACAAGATGTAGCTTGGGCTGATGACTCCTTAAATGGTTTGAACAGCCTGTATACCGATGAGCAACCAGCCTTAAGCGGCAATGGGCAATTTATTGCTTACGTATCTAACCGAAACGGTACTCGCAGTCTTCTGCTGTTTGACTTGAAAAGTCAGGAATTTGTCGATTTGCCTCGGTTAAATCGCCCGGATGCGATCGCCGAAAACCCCGGCGTTAGCAACACAGCCCGCTACATTGTGTACGTTGCAAGCGATCGCGGTAGAGCCGATATTGAGCTATATGACCGCGTTACCGAACAAGTCCAGGTTCTCACGGCTGGCTACCGAGGCTGGGTGAGACACCCGAGCATTAGCCCTAACGGACGCTACATTACCTTTGAGACGGGCAGCAACGGACAGTGGGATATTGAAGTGATTGATCGAGGCACAAGAGTTGAGCTAGATGTTCTGTAGAGTGAAATCAGAGAATTAAACCGCAATTCCTCCTTGTCCCGCTCCGCCTTGCCCCCTCCGTCTTGCTCCTGTGAAACCTGCTGCTGTGAGATCTGTTTTAGCGATTTTAGTTTTGGCGATCGCCCTGTCTGCTCTGCTGATTGGTTGTTCAGGCCCACACTATCTCAGCTTTCCCTTTGACCCCAACGGACGCAGCCTCAACAGCCCCTATGCAGAACTATCTCCTAAAGCTGCTAGCAGACATCTTGTTTTTGTCTCAGACCGAGCAGGCAGTCAAGATGTCTATGTGTATGACCTAATCGGGCGGCAATTGCTCGACTTACCTGAACTCAACAGTCTAGATATGACTGTTGCCGATCCAGACATTTCTGAAGATGGTCGCTACATTGTTTTTGCAGGGAATCGGCAGGGCGAATCTAATATTTATCTGTATGATCGCCAACTGTATCAGCTTCGCAGTCTCACCAACGCTCTTAAAGCTGAAGTTCGTAACCCCAGCATTAGCGCTGATGGCAGCACTATCGCCTTTGAATCCAACGCTCAGGGGCAGTGGGACATCTTAATTTATACCCGTGCTGGCGATCCCCTAGACATTCCCATGAATCCCCGCTGAGGTTAGAGGAGGTTCGAATTTGATCTGTACGCTAGCACTTATAACATTTCTCTAGATGGGAGGGCACCCCGCGACGCGGGGTACCCTCCCATCTGTAACCCTAATTTTTGAGTTGGTATTACGCCTCAAAAAGTGATTCGTGCTGGAAGATTATTTCTTATACCAATTCTTCAAAGTAAGGCTACAGATGGTATAAAGCTTTTGATGGGTTCAAAGACGAAGGATGGCAGGGGTATACAAGCTAGAGATTGGTGAGAGTGAGGAAGACC
>NZ_JACJPC010000063.1:0-31953 GCF_014695875.1 Leptolyngbya sp. FACHB-541
GCCGCATCCAGCATTCTAAAGACTCTCCACCAAAGTCTTCCAAAAGAAGAACTAGCGTGCGCTGGTAGTCTTGTTGGCTGTATGCCTTGACTACGCCTTCAATGTTGAGAAAACGAGTAATTTCATACTCCTGCCGATAGCGAGTTAATTCCTGAGGAGAGGGATAATCCTGCTTGAGAACTTTGGCAATCACTGCACAGTTATCTTGCTCTCTGATACCCCGATACACCAAAGAAGCTAAGCTCTCATAGATTTTGCTGTGGATAGTAATTCCAGGCAGGGTAATCATTGAATACTCCCCCGATGAAGGGCTGTCATCCGTTTCCCAAAGTATATCGCTCGCCAAACTCCAGAATATAAAGCTCCTTGTGTAGATCTTTATATCTTGACTTGTAATTGCTCAACTCAGTAGCCAATCAGGCTGGTGTGAGGCAAGGGCATGGGAAATAGCCTGGAAGGCAGAGATACTCTGATGGCGAGCCGTATTCACCAACGACCGCACCTGGGCAAATAACTCCGCACCCCAATCGGAGCAAAAGCCATGGGTGACCTTGCAAAAAACACGCTCCAGCGCAGTGCCTGTTCACTGAAATGATTGGTTGATTAATGGTCGATCGATTGTATGAATGTACTTTCGATCAAATTCGGACTCTAACTTAAGTTAGAGCCAGCCCTCTACTCTGCGATGGCATGGTTACTCTATCAATTTGCACTGTAAAAAATTTAACTTGTTGTAGGCGACAGCTTCAAGGCGACCCCCTATATTGAATTTGTGCAAACAGTCATGCAAATAGATCGAGCAAGTAAATTGCACGGTTCCATGCTTGAAAGCATGAATATTCAAGGTGCAACTGGATTAACGCACGCTTAAGTAGCGACGTTGAAAGTATTAGGAGCGATCGCACAGTGAAGCGAATGCCCTTTGGGCACGTGACACGAAAATCTTAACTCTGTGCTTAACTTGCGGAGCTTAAGTGATGAAATTTGGAGTTGTTTTGCAGACTCAGTTCATGGCGTGATCGCTTACGTCATCAACCCTTGAGGGTAAACAGACGTTCACTTAGAAGCACAAGCAGAGATGTTTAGCTTTTGATTTCATTCTGCAATTCCTCGTTCACCAATCGCTCAAATAGGAGAATTACCTAATGTCTACATTCAAGTACAATCGTCTAGACAAGAATAACGCTGCGGTTTTACTGGTGGATCACCAAACTGGACTGTTCTCGCTTGTGCGTGATATTGGTGCTGCCGACTTCAAAAATAATGTGCTAGCGCTAGCAAGTATAGCCAAGTTTTTCAACCTGCCTACTGTTTTGACCACTAGCTTTGAGGACGGTCCCAATGGAGTCATCCTGCCGGAACTGAAGGAGAAGTTTCCTGATGCTCCCTTCATTCCGCGCCCCGGACAGATTAACGCTTGGGATAATGAGGAATTTGTTAAAGCAGTAGAAGCAACTGGTAAGAAGCAATTGATTATTGCCGGAATTGTCACGGATGTCTGTGTCACTTTTTGCGCGCTTTCAGCATTGGAGGCAGGGTATGACGTTTTTGTGGTTACTGATGCCTCTGGCACCTTCGATGAAGCCTGTCGCGATGCAGCTTGGGATCGGATGTCTCGTGCTGGCGCTCAGTTGGTCAATTGGTTTAGCGTTGTGGGTGAATTGCACCGTGATTGGCGTAACGATATTGAAGGGCTAGGTAATCTCCTTGCAGAGTTTATTCCTGACTACAAAAACCTAATGACGAGCTATGCAGCAATATCAAGTGCTGGCTCTGCCAATCGCGAACGCCTCATGACTCGTGTGTAACTGAGTGGATGTTGTCATTGCTCAGTGATCCAGTTCATTTTCAGCATTGTAGCAGCACTGGATGATTTCGTGCATAGAATAGGGGCGATCGCCAGCGATCGCTCATTAACCATCATCACTTCCTTGCAGCTAGAGTTTTTGAGGTCATGTGTAATGCAGGATTCACTAGTCGTGGGTACAGATGAAGAAACTCACCAGGTAACTGCCATCATTTCTCACTTCATTCGATCTGGGCGTGAGCAAGGGTATGAGGAATGGTTGCACGGAATTGCGACAGCTGCTCACCAATTTAAGGGACACTTAGGAGTCAGCGTGATCCGACCCTATGACCACACTCATCCTGAATATGTGGCAATCGTCAAATTTGATCATTACAACAACCTCAAAACTTGGCTGGAATCCAGTGTGCGGCAAGAATGGCTGGAGCGGTTGCAGCCCTTGATTGAAAAGCCTGAAACCATTCAAACTCTGACGGGTCTGGAAACCTGGTTTACGCTTCCCACCAAACCCATGAAGGCTCCACCTCCGCGCTACAAAATGGCGATCGTGACATGGCTGGCAGTGTTTTTTACAATATCTATTCTCAATCGTTTGCTAGTGCCGCTCCTGGCTGGGCTTCCGGTATTGCTCAGAACGTTGTTGGTGACAGGTCTAACGGTTGCCCTGCTGACCTACGTGATTATGCCGCGACTCACTCAACTCTTTCGCAAATGGCTGTATCCCATTTGATCAAGTACATCTCTTGCACATTCACAGGAATCCTCTATGTCTTGTCAACACCTGAACGAGCTGACGCTAGAGACTATGATTTCAAAAGCCAATTACCCGGTGTTCCGTTGTGAGGAATGCCTGCAAGTTGCGATCGCTGGGTACATTTAAGAATTTGTCAAACCTGCGGCAAAATGCTGTGCTGCGACTCATCTAAAAATCAGCACGCACGCCGTCATTATGAGGAAAGTGGACATGCGGTAATCAGTTCAGCCGAATTGGGAGAACAATGGCTGTGGTGTTTTGCCGATGAACAACAGAAGAACTATTGATCACGCACCCCTTTTCTACCCCCGAGGAAACTATGATGTCGAATCAGTCTACCCTGATCTCAACGGATATTTGGCCGAGTTTACCCCTGGATGCATGGCAGGATACCTATACCACCTTGCACATGTGGACTCAAATCATCGGCAAAATCCGATTAGCCCAAACTCCTTGGATTAATCATTCCTGGCATACTCCTCTCTATTTAACTGTTCGGGGACTGACCACTTCCACGATTCCCTATGGTAGCCGCATCTTTCAAATTGACTTTGATTTCATTGATCATGAGCTGCTAATTCAAACCAGCGAAGGGGCAAGACGAGCGATCGCCCTCTACCCTCGCTCTGTTGCTGACTTTTATCAGACTGTGATGGAAACTCTGAGAGAATTAGATCTTCACATCACCATCAACACCAAACCGAATGAAGTCCCTGACCCAATTCGATTTGAGCAGGATGAAACCCATGCTGCTTATGATGCGGACTATGCCAATCGATGCTGGCGAGTGCTGCTACAGTCCGATCGCGTCTTCCGAGAATTTCGCTCCCATTTTTCCGGTAAGGTTAGTCCGGTTCATTTTTTCTGGGGGAGCTTTGATTTAGCAGTGACTCGCTTTTCTGGGCGATCTGCTCCTGAACATCCAGGAGGGGTGCCAAATCTACCAGATGCTGTAGCAAAGGAAGCCTATTCACAAGAAGTCAGTAGTGCCGGATTTTGGCCCGGATCTGGATTGTCGTATCCAGCGTTTTATTCCTATGCGTACCCAGAACCCGATGGGTTTAAGCAGGCTGAGGTTTGTCCCGATGCTGCATTTTACAATAAAGAGTTGGGTGAATTTATTTTGCCTTATGACGCTGTCCGTGAGGCAGAATCACCGGATCAGATGTTGTTAGAGTTCTTGCAAAGCACCTACGAAGCTGCTGCCAGGTCAGGCAACTGGAATCAAAAGGAACTTCAGCAGTTGACGTTTAAGTAGCAACTGCATTCCTAAGTTGGCATTTAACTCTCGACACCATCCTCAATACCGGACACTTTGCCCTGGAAGAGTGCGGAGATGCGATCGTGGATCACATCCATCGTTTTATGACCACTCACGTTGCGTAATCAAAGGCTATCTTACGAAATCACCCAACCTGAAGGAAACTAAACCATGAATAGGGTTTTTTTTATTAGCGGACACTGTTGGCGAAACATTGCTTAGCACCCCGAAAGCCTTGAACCTTCGTCATCCTCCTCCTGAAACCGATTAAGTTTTGTAGATCAAACAACGGCAGAATAGGTAGTCCAGGCATGAAGAAATAATTCGCCAACAGTGTCGACCCTTCAATTACCCCAAATAGTGGCAAGATATTGTGTCCACAGGAGGGAGCTTCTGCCCAAAGGAGTAAGTCTCTGTACGCTTTTGTACTTAAGCTAGGTAGCAAAGCCTATCTGTTGCTCACTCACTCGCGGCTACGTCCTGAAAGTTAGCCCCAACCCAACGCTAGGAACATGGACACTGAGCTACAACTTAGGAAACCATCCTCCTGCAATCTCCAGGTTTGAGTGGAGAAACGCTAAGGAAGCGCTCAATCATGGTAAAAGAATGATTGATGCTTTGATTGGAGATAGTCACAGTGCCACTTTTTGATGAACTGCCTTTTTGACAGTTCTATCCTTCAGACTTTTAGGTCGAAGGTAGCAAAATGCTGTTGGTGAATTCCTTACTCATCGCTAATATCTTCGCCGATCGCTTTCAGATACGCCTGGGCAGCAGCCTGCTTAAACACGCCCTTGGTATAGCGCTGAAACACCCGGTCACTCTTAATCCCCATCAACTCCTTACCAAATAGGGGATCAACTCCCTGCCGAGTCGCCTCCGTTCCAAAGGTATGCCGGAAACGATGCGGGTTGATGTCTTCCACTCCTGAGATCGCCCCCAGTTTCTTCACCATCTTATGCAAGCCCTTGTAGCCCAACCGTTTCCCTGAACTCTTCGGATCCTGCGCCAAAAACATGGGACTCTCCGGTAATGGCTCAAACTTCTCGCCTCGCTGCCGTCGCCACTCCAGATACGCCTCTAGATGCTGCCTCGCTTCCCGACCCAGCGGCACCTCACTCACATTCTGTCCCTTCGAGCGATGTACCTTCAGCATCTTGCCGTTCCAATGCTCTACGTTTAGGGCGGAGGCTTCTGATGCCCGTAGCCCGTGGCTCAGCACAGCTACAATCGCGCGGTCGCGCACCCGCGTCCGTTCATCCAGTTCCAGTGCTTCCCAAAGTTGGCTCAAATCCTCTGCCTCAATATGGTTTGCCTGGAGTTCCTCCTGTCGCTCCAGATCGATCGCATCCGTTGGCAATGGTTTGTTCATCGGATAACCATTACTTCTCCTTAGCCACCCATAGAAGGATCGCAACGTATTGAGCGCATGATTGATTGAGGTAGGCTTTAACCCCTTGAGCTTCAGTTCCCGGCGATACTTGCCAATATCGCTAGGCGTGACATCAAGCCAGGACTTGTCGCACCAGGCAACAAACCGTACCAACTGTCCTCGGTAGGTGCGCTCCGTATTCTCCGATTTCCCAGTCTGTCGTAGAAACTCCTCAATCTGCCAGTGCCGCATATCTGGCGGCTCTTCCCGTCGAGCTTCCTCCTTTTTGCCACCGTTCAGCGGCACGATCACGACCGGCAAAATAGGGTCAGAAGGGGATGGAGTCATTGCGATCGCCTTTGTTGTTTGGATTTCAGGTAGAGATAATTACACTTATCTCTACCTGAATATTGTCAGAATAATAACGCTATTTCTCTGCACCCTGGCATCTGCTAGATAATTGAGGCAGTTCAAAGGGCAAGGCATGGGACGGCGAACGAACGAGAAATGCTGGGCTTGCGCTCTGCTCACTGCAGGGGAAGCACGAAAGCTGCATGACTCCGATCTGGGTGGGGATGGCTGCTGGCGCGAGGGAACCTGCCGCAGTCGCCGCTCCTATTACCGCAAAGGACGAAGTCGTCTGGCACAACGAAAGATGGCGATCGCGGAGATCACCGTACCGATTCCTCAGGTTGCCTATGTCGTGTTGCACACCTATGTAGACCAACCGCGCGAACCGAATGACGAGGTCGTGATTCATGCGATGTGTGCGGAACTCTGGATTGGGGAGAAGCCTGTGGCAATGACGCAACCCCAACACACTTTTGGGCTACCGCCCCGGCTGGTGAAGGAGTACGCACGACAATTGCTGGATGCTCTGTACGAGCGATATGGGAATGGACGACGCAGTGGCTTCGAGCGGTTTGCTCGCGAGGAACAGCATTCGGTGTCTCAGTGCCCGATTCGTCCTTGTTCCTACCATGCCCAGCATCTCCAATTTGTGCAGGGGGGAGGACACGGGTGAAGAGGAAGCAGCTTGAACTTGATCTCTGGAACCAGTTGCGACAGGCACAGCAGATGCCGGAGACGATTGGAGTAGCGCAGATGTTAGATGCAGTGGAGGTAGCAGCAGCTCAACTGCCCGAAGGCGATCGCCTTCGGTTTGCTGGGGAAGCTTTGCTTGAGGTTGCCCATCTGTGTGCAACGCGAGCAGGTCTGCTGATGGACGAGTGGGAGGAGGCATCCCGTGACCCGCTCGTCGAGCAGGGATTTTTTACTGACTTGGTTCGCCAGACGATGGCGGTAGACCTGAGTGAGTTGATGGAGCCAACTCCAGCTCGAAAACCTCGGACGGGACGAGCGAAATCAGGTGGAACTGCGGAAGGATCGATCGTTGCGCCGGTTGACAAGGCGGCTGTACTGGCAATGGTGGAGCAACTGGAGGCAGAGGCAGCCGTTGAGGAGGAGAGCAAGCAGCAGGTGTTGGCGATCGCTCATGAGGAGAATGTGTCGCAATGGACAGAGGCGATCGCCCAAGGACTACAAGCAGCACTCCCCAATCGCGTTTCCTTTGCCCAGCTATGTGAGCGACTAGAGATGAGGCAAGTGGAAGTGTGGCTAGCCGTGTTGTTGGGTGAATTTGAATTGGAGCAGGAGGGGGGGTTTTATGATTCTCCAATTTGGGTGAGGCGGTGGAATGGAGAGAGGACTGCCTAAAGTAGCCAGCAGGAGGGTTATGCTTCACAGCAGTACAGGCAGCGCTCAAGTCCGGCTCAAGTCACTGGCAAAGCGTTCCTTGGGACGTGTTTCGCCCCACCCGTATTGCCGTATCTACCTCACCTTAGGTCATTGATTCAGTGCACAGTATGGGGCACTGAATCCGGCTAAATTGGGAGAAGGATTAGGGTATGCGTTAACATCCTGACATGCGACCATTGCGACTACTACTTGAAACCCAGGAGGCAGCCCGAGATGTTAGAGTTGTTGGGTAATACGCTCAAGAATCCTTGAAAGCCTCTCCTGGTAAACATTTCAGTGATTTTATTGCAAAATCCTTGGAAACTAGACTGTATAGGGGTTTCAGCGATTTCAACCACTATTTCCCAACAGGTCTGTTGCCTTTATGCTAAGGTGCCAGTACGACGGGTGCAATATGATTATGCTACCGCCAATGCATGACACGCTGGCACTACGAACGGCGATCGAACTGGTTGGGGGCGATTTCTGCTTCGATGGGGACTGCTACCCGCTAACGTTGCCACAATCCAAGGAGGCAGCAAGCGATTTGAGCGACATGGAAGCGTCCCGGCGAATCAGTCGGAAAGCTCAGTTGTGGTGTGAGCAAACTCCATTCTGATCCCACCTTGCAAAAACATTGCCGAAAAGAATCATTGAGCTAGGAGACTGGTTAACCTAAGTCAGGTGGGGTGACCTACCTGCTTAGGTTAACCAGTCCCGATTAGAGACTAGTTAACCAGATCCTGGTAATTTGAGTACTCAGTTCTAACCGTTTCGCACAATAGCTCCTAGTGACTTTAATGTAGTTCTTTGAGCTTCGGTCAAGCCCTTGATATTCGTAATCAGCATCTGTTCATAGGGTCTAATTGCTCTTAAAGATTTAAAGCATTGGTCTGATTCTAAGTTCCATAGCTTAATCGTTTCATCCTCACTACTACTGGCTAGAATCTCATTGCTTGAGCTAGTTGTGGTTTGTGGAGCAACCCCACCGGCATGAGGTAGAGAAACAAAGTCGATTGATCGCACTCGATGGGTATGCCCCTGCAACGTCTTGAGGTAGTCGCCCGTGCTAACGTCCCATAATTTTACTGTTCGATCGACACTGCCGCTAGCTAAAACTTGTCCGGTTGCATTAAAGCAAATAGAGGAAACAGGAGCAGTATGCCCTTGCCAATCTCTAAAACAATGCCCGGTGCTAATGTCCCAAAGCCTGATATTGCCATCAACACTACCACTGGCTAAAACTTGTCCATTTGGACTCAACGCGATCGCCCAAACTCCGCTGTTATGCCCTTGCAACACGCTCAAACAGTCACCTGTGCTAACATCCCAAATTCTAAGGGTTTGATCGCCACTGCCGCTAATGAGCGTTTGACCATCCAGGCTAAAGGTGACAGCCCAAACCCAGCTTGTATGCCCTTGCAAGGTGTGTAAGCAATGACCGTTTCTTGTATCCCAAACTCGAATCGTTCGATCGTCACCACTGCTCGCTAGCCGTTGTCCGTTGGGGCTGAAGCAAATTGACCAAACCCAATCTGTATGTCCTTTCCAAGTGTGTAAGCAGCGATCGCTTTTGATATCCCAAAGCTTGATAGTCTTATCTTCACTGCCACTTGCTAATATCTGCCCATCTGGACTAAAGGCAACGGCTCGCACTGGATGTAAATGCCCCCGTAGCTCACGGTATTGGTCAGTATTGATATTCCATAACTTGACGGTTCGATCGCCATAACCACCCGCTAGCACTTGACCAAAGGCGCTAGAGGCGATTGAGAGAACCCGATTACTATACCCCTTAATTGTTTTGTAACAGCGTCCCGTATTGATACCCCAAAACTTGATTGTTTCATCATCACTGCTGCTGGCTAACGTCCTGCCGTCCTGCCCAAAGGCAACAGACCAGACGCGACTGCTATGTGCTTGCAGAAGATTGCAGCACTGCCCTGACGGCAGATCCCATATCCTGATGGTTTGGTCATCACTGCCGCTCGCTAAAAGTTGACCATCTGGGCTACAAGCAATTGAGCGAATCCAGCGAGTGTGACCTTGTAAGATGTTCAAACAGTTACCTGTGAGCGAATCCCAGATTCTAATCGTTAAATCATCACTACTACTCATGACAGCTTGACTGTCAGGGCTGAACACGAGTGAGCGGATGCGATCGCCATGTCCTCGCAGTGTCCTTACACATTTCCACGTTCTGGTGTCCCATAGCCGCACCGTTTGATCATAGCTACCAGTCGCTAAGAACTGGCTATCCTGACTAAACATGACAGTATTAACCGCATCAGAATGCCCTTGCAGCGTTTGAAGGCACTGCCCTGAGCTAATATCCCAAATCCTTACCGTTTGATCTTCGCTAGCACTGGCAAGTATAGGTCTAGATGGATGGAAAGTAATAGCATGAATTAAATGAGTGTGTCCCTTTAGAGTTTGATAACACTGACCTGTAGACACATCCCATAACTTGATAACTCGATCGGAGCTACCACTACCTAAAAGACGACCATCTGGACTAAATGCAACTGAGCGTACCCAACCTAATTCCTCTAACACGAACAACTGTTTACTATCTTCAATCTGCCATAGTCGAATTTTTCCATCTACATCCCCTGTTGCCAAAAGCTTGCTATCTGGGCTAAAGGCAATGGTCAAGATGCTACCGAACATTTCTGTAAAAGCGGGTTGAATCAATTCAGTATTCGCAAAATTAGTGTTGTGCAAATTGATATGGCTCAGATCTGCTTGTCGAATGGTGAGATTTGAGAAATCATAATTGCTCAAGTCAATCTCTAATTGCCTTAAAAGATTGAATAGGTTTCCGGCTACATATCCTACTTCTACAGAAGTTTTGCTCCGCTGGCGAGCTAAAAGCTGTTTGATTCGATTTACAACTTCATTTTTGCTGCCAAAGTGCATCAAAAGGTGATTGATGACGAATTCGACAATAAAACGTAACTGCATCTGTTTCACATAATCTTTGGCTTGAGCTTTGACCAGTAAATGGCTTTTGAGCAGAGAAATGGTTTGGGTCTCAATCTCCTGGCAAGTTTGTTTGATCAATTGTTGAGTGACGTACTCCATGACAACTGGATGAAGTGTAAATAGGCTGAGGCTATCACCTGAAGCGGAGGCAATGTTTTTGATCGAGGTAGGAGCTACCTTTTCAATTAGCGATCGCCACATCAAGCTCTGTAATGTTTTGGGTAATGCTTCACGAGAACTGAGCGATAGCAGGTCTTCCCGCAATGCTGAAGCGGAAACAGGCTCACGGTTAATGGCAAGCCAGTACATTACCTCTTTTTCTGCATCCTTCAATCGCTCAAACTGCTGCTTGAGTAAGTCCTCAATATCAGCAGGAAGTGTTGTACCTTCTTGCAAAAAGCTTGAAATACTACTATTGAAGATGTCTTGAACATGGGTTGCAACGATTTTTAGAACTAGGGGGTTTCCTGCATAATGTTCAGTGAGAGCTATCCAATCAGATTTGGAACCCAGAAAACGCCCTTTGGTGTTGAATATCTCCTGTATCTCCAATTCCATTAAACCTATCAGGTGCAGCGTTTGAACTGGCGAGCTTTCTCCTGCTAGCAGTGCGGCTTCCTTGGGCTTTTCACGACTGGTCAGGAGCAAACAACTTTGGTGAGGCACTTCTCCCACTAGCTTTAACAACTCTCCATAGTCTTCATAGCCTGCCTTATAGCGTCCAGCCCAGTTCCCTTCCTGTAACACCGACTCCAGGTTATCCAGGATGACTAAACAGCGATACTGTTGCAGATATTTGATCAAACTAGATAAATTTACGTCTGTTTCTGCTTGTGGCGATAGAAACCGAACCAATTCTTGCAATAAGTCCTGAAACAGAGGAGCATAACGAAGCGATCGCCAAATCACCCGCTCAAACTGGTTTTGAACCTGCCTGGCTAGCTTTGTAGATAGAGCCGTCTTGCCAATTCCACCTGCTCCTAGTACTGCGACCAATCTACATTGCTCATTCAAGATCCAATTCTGTAGCGTCGCAAGTTCCGTAGCCCGTCCGTAGAACAATGAAGTATCAATTGCTTCTCCCCAATCTTCATTGAATGTTGCAGTTTCTTTTTCTGTAGATGAAATTGGCTTAGAATAATCGCTCTTATTTAGGGTGAGATTAAAAGCCTGAAAGAAGCGATCGAGTGTGCGCCGATCTACTCCCACTTCGCGGGAGAGTACTTTAGCAACAGTGCCTGGATCTAAGCCCGTTAGTTCACTCAATTGCTCTAAAGTTTGCGATTTTTTAGAGTTTTCTTCGTTCATTTGATGCAGGGCATCTTGAAGTTTTTGCCATCCCTGAGTAGACAGCACAACTCCTCGTTTAGGTCTTGGCTCGTTCATATTAGGAAAACTCTATCTGAACCATCACTTTCTAGCTCAAAAACTACACAACTTGAATAGTTGAGTTAGCTCAGCTAAATATCAATTCTAGATTTTGCATCAATAGAACCGCTTTGAATACCAGTTCTAGCTATAAAAACCTTGAGAAAAACCAAATTCTTCCTGAACTTCCTGAACTTCCTTGGTCAAATTCTTTAAAGACGAAAACAATATAGTCAGGGGCTGCTGTAGCAGTTCCAACCAATTCGTAAATGTGGGTGTGGTATGTAGAATCGGAAGCCGTTTTACCGATCGCAATTAACAGAACTGCTATTTCTAATGGCACTAAGTATTTATCAGATAAAGAGCAGATTGCTCCAAGTAGATGCGAATTATCTCTGAATTTAATTCTTAAATTTTTAAGTAATCCTTCCTGTCAAAATCAGGTTTAGCTACATACTGAACTCACCAACTACAGTTCCTTGATGCCAAAGTTTTTCATCTGCAAGCAGAACCTGAAAACTCGCGTTTGCTCTAGTGGCTTCTCTCTAGAACATCACCTTAGTTAATTCAATTTCTCAGGAGAAATTAGCCATGACGACCCATTTGCATCGCAATCTTATTCTGGGTAGTGCTGCCATCCTTACAGGTTTAGCAGTAGTAATTGGAACTACCACAGTTCAAACTAGCCAGGCGCAACAAAGACATAGCACGATGGACAGCAGTACGATGCCAACTCAGTCAGTTCAATTGAACACATTTGCAAAACAATATTCTCCCGCCAATACTAATGCTAATCAGCTAACAGTTGAAGATCGATTAGAAATAATGGATTTACCACAACGCTTTAATTGGGCAGTGGATACACGACAGTATGACGCACTTGCTAACCTGTTCACAACCGATGGCTTGTTAGACCATGATTGGGGCTATGTTCAGAGTGGGGAGGCGATCGTACAACTGATTAGAAGTCATGAAGCGGATGAAGATTATGTCCGTCACCACACGACAAATCATTCTATCTCGGTTGCTGAGGATGGAACTGTTACAATGATGGGCTACCTGGTCGCTACATGGGTTGGTGCAGACCCCGCTTCTGGAACCTCTTCCCCTCACATCATTGCTCATGGCGTACAGGTCTTCACGGTTGAAAAGGAAAACGGCACCTGGAAAATTGCTCGTCTGACGCTAGATCAGACTGCTGTAAACTCCGCAAACCTTCCTGATCAAGCAATCCGCAGTCAAATTGCTAGCACTGCTGAAGAACGAGCAAAGCGTGATGGTCGGTATTGAAATGTATCGAGCATTAACCTGATCAATAATCTGCGAAAAAGCAGAATTACCCAATAGTTGAATACACTTTGAAAGCAAGAATATGAAAGTTAGATTAAGGCGAAGACGCTTTGGTCAATTAATGATCCTGAGTGCGATCGCCACTACACTTGGTAACTTCGCCAAAAAGACATTTGCTCAAACAACACCAGTTCCTCAACACCCAATAACGAGAACGCTTGGAACCGATCGCGTTCCTATTGCATTGACCATTAATGGCAGGGAATATACGCTGAACATCGAGCCTCGCGTCAGCCTCCTAGATGCACTTCGGGAAGAATTGGGGTTAACAGGTACTAAAAAAGGCTGTAATCAGGGCGCTTGTGGTGCCTGTACGGTGCTAGTTGATGGACAGCGAATTAACTCCTGTCTGACGCTTGCCATGATGAATAGGGGTAAATCAATTACAACCATTGAAGGGCTTGCTAATGGAGATGAGTTACATCCGATGCAGGCAGCGTTTATTGCCCATGATGGCTTCCAATGTGGCTACTGCACCTCAGGTCAAATCATGTCTGCGGTTAGCCTGGTCGAGGAAGGACACACGAACTCTGACGCTGAAATCCGAGAGTGGATGAGCGGCAATCTCTGTCGCTGTGGTGCCTATCCCAATATTGTTGCTGCCATTCGTGAGGTTGCAGCAGGAGGTCATCATGCATCCGTTTAGTTATGCTCAGGCTGATCACATTGATGGTGCGATCGCCTCCCTCGGCGCTTCAGGCACTAAAGTGATTGCAGGTGGTACAAACTTAATTGATTTGATCCGAGTTGGTGTAGAGACCCCCAATCAACTGATCGATATTAATCAATTACCCCTGGCTACGGTTGAAGAAACTGCTCAAGGTGTGCGAATCAATGCCTTAGCTCGAATGAGTGCGGTAGCAGATGCAGCGATTATTCGCGATCGCTATCCTGTGATTGCTCAAGCCTTACTGAATAGCGCCTCACCCCAACTTCGGAATATGGCATCCATTGGCGGTAACTTGATGCAGCGAACCCGTTGCTCCTACTTCCGCGATCAAGCCTTTCCCTGCAATAAGCGTGAACCTGGCACAGGATGTCCTGCGATCGAAGGTGAGAACCGGATACATGCCATTCTGGGAACGAGTCGTCAGTGTATTGCTACTCATCCTTCGGATCTGGCGGTTGCACTGGTTGCTCTAGATGCCATAGTGCAATTGCGCGGACCAGACGGAGAACGGAGCGTTCCGATCGCCAACTTCCATCTTTTACCAGGAGATACTCCAGAGCAGGAAACGGTGTTGCAACCGGGTGAGTTGATTGTTGCCGTTGAAGTCCCTGCTTCTCATACCGCAGCACGTTCTCACTATTTGAAGGTGCGCGATCGCGCTTCCTATGAATTTGCTTTAGTCTCTGCGGCTGTTGGGCTTGAGCTGAATCAGGGAATTGTGCGATCGGCTCGCATTGCGTTAGGAGGAGTCGGCACAAAACCCTGGCGTGCTCATCAGGCTGAAACAGTGCTTCAAGGACAGTCTATTAATGATGAAATATTAACTGCGGCGGCGGAAGCCGCATTACAGAGAGCGCTTCCCCGTCAACATAATGCCTTCAAAGTAGAGCTGGCAAAGCGGACACTTGTTCGCGCTCTGTCAACCGTTGCACAAACAGGAGAAAGGGCATGAGTGAGGCTGTCGGAAAACCTTTCAATCGTGTGGATGGACGACTCAAAGTCACTGGGAGAGCGCATTACCCTTCTGAGATCCCAACTGAAAATATTGCTCATGCAGTACTGATTCAGAGCACGATCGCCAAAGGTCGTATTCAGACAATTGATACCAGTGTGGTTGAGCGATCGCCCGGTGTGCTTGGCATCCTCACTCATTTGAATGCTCCCAGACTTACAACTCGTGGCGAAGGGTTTCCGCCTCAAGTTCCACTTCTGCAAGATGATGTGGTGCAATACAACGGGCAGCATATTGGAGTAGTGATCGCCGAAAGCCTGGAGCAAGCTGCTTATGCGGCTTCACTGGTGAAGGTTGACTATGCGGTAGAGCAGGCAGCCACAGATTTTAAGCGTGAGTTGAGTCATGCGATCGCCCCAGAACCCGGACCGGGTGGTTCACCTGATTCTATGCGAGGTGATGTAGCACAGGGGTTAACAATGGCTGCTGTGCAAATTGATCAAACCTATACTACTCCCAATGAACATCACAACCCTCTGGGGCTTACAGCCGTGACTGCTGTTTGGGAAGGTGAACGCCTGATCCTCTATGACACCACGCAAGGGGTTCATTCCATGCGACGAACCTTAGCCGGAACGTTGGGAATTCCCATTGAAAATATCCAGGTTATTGCTCGTTTTGTCGGTGGTGCCTTTGGAGCAACTCTGCTGCCTCAGCCCCATGTCACTCTTGCCGCCGTTGCTGCCCGTCAAGTTGGGCAACCCGTGAAATTAGTGCTAACGCGGGAGCAGATGTATACGTCGCATGGTTATCGACCGCAAACCTCGCAACATCTAGTTTTAGGAGCGACAGCAGAGGGCAGGCTGACGGGCATTGTGCATGAAGCGCTCGCAGATACCTCTCAGCTACAAGACCGGAATGAGCGCATTACCAGTGCAACTCAAATGCTGTATCAGTGCCCTAATGTCACTACAATTCGGCGTCTGGTGCGTCTCGATAAAGGAACACCAACTCCCATGCGTGCCCCTGGTGAAGCAACGGGCATCTTTGCGCTGGAATGCGCCATGGACGAACTCGCTTATGCGCTACAACTCGACCCAATTGAACTACGATTACGAAACTATGCAGATGCTGACCCTGAAAATGGGCTTCCCTGGTCAAGTAAGGCATTGCGAGAGTGCTACGAGTTAGGCGCTCAACGGTTTGGCTGGCAGCGACGTACTCCCGAACCCGGTTCAATGCGAGATGGCAGATACCTGATTGGTTGGGGCATGGCAAGTTCAACCTATCCTTACCTGGGTAACGCTGCATCAGCAAGGGCAAAGATCTGGTTAGATGGCAGCGCATTGGTTCAAAGCGGAGCGACCGATATTGGTCCCGGAACCTACACTGCAATGACTCAAATTGCGGCTGATGCCCTCGGTTTGGCGGCTGAACGAGTCCGGTTTGAGCTAGGTGACACCAATCTACCCGATGCACCCTCTCAGGGCGGCTCCAGAATTGTGATCAGTGTTGGTCCTGCGGTACAGGGAGCGGCAATTGCTGTGCGAAATCAGATGATTCAACGAGCGATCGCAGACCAGGCTTCACCATTGTATGGTGCCAATCCTCAAGAGATTGCGATCGAGAACGGATACCTCTTTGTGGCACAAGATCGAGCTAGAGGTGAGACTTATACCGATATCCTTGCTCGCCAAGAGCTTCCAGAAGTAGAAGCAACCTTTGATTTCAATCCCGGTGAGGAGGAACAGTTCTCGAAACATGCTTTTGGTGCCCAGTTCGCTGAAGTGCGAGTTGATCCAGACTTAGGGGAAGTGCGAGTGACTCGCTTTGTTGGGGTCTACGCTGCCGGACGAATTATCAACCCCAAGACAGCACGAAGCCAAATGATTGGTGGCATTGTCGGCGGAATTGGTATGGCACTGATGGAAGAAACGCGCATGGATCACCGCTATGGGCGCTACACCAACGCCAACATTGCTGAGTACTTAGTGCCGACTCATGCAGATATTCCTGATATTGATGTGACCTTTGTGGATGAGGATGATCCTCACGTGAATCCGCTGGGTGCAAAAGGAATTGGTGAAGTGTGCCTCGTCGGAGTCGCACCCGCGATCGCCAACGCAATTTACCACGCTACAGGCAAGCGTATTCGAGAACTACCCATTACACCAGACAAGTTGCTATGAAAGAGTTACAAGATATCGTAGCAGGCTTAGAGCACATTCAAAGTAGTGGAAAGACGGCTGCAATTGCCACAGTCGTCAAAGTTGAAGGATCTGCCTATCGACGATCTGGTGCCCGGATGTTGATGACCGAAGAGGGTCAACGATTTGGCTCGATTAGCGGCGGTTGTTTAGAAGATGATGTATTCGAGCATGCTCAAGCTGTGATGCGATCGTACCAACCTCATTTAGTGAGCTATGACACAACCTCCCGTGATGACCTGACTTGGGGGCTTGGACTGGGCTGTAATGGCATCATTCAAATTCTGATTGAACCTCTAACCCCAATTGAGACAATCAGATATCAGACCATTCTGTCAGAATGGTTACATCGCCAACAGCCAGGAGTGCTCGTCACCCTACTTCGGACAGACGGACGGGTGAAAACGCAGCTCGGCTCTTGCCTGGTGCTTGAACCCAACCACATTTCAATCAATACCATTCATGACCCTGAACTAAGCGAAGCCATATGCCGTGATGCCAAAGCAGCGCTGAGTAGCAATCAGTCGCGTGGAGCCACCTATCAATTGTCAGTTGGGCAAGCCGAAGTTTTGCTCGAAGTCATGCAACCCCCTGTATCACTGATGCTGTTTGGTGCAGGACAAGATATTCCACCTGTCATCCGGTTTGCAAAAGAGTTGGGTTGGCAAGTTACGGTCTGCGATCATCGTCCGGCTTACATGACTCCAGATCGCTTTCCCTTAGCCGATCGCATCATTACTGCTCGTCCAGAACATATTCACAATCATCTGCACTTTCACAAGCACACAGCAGCCGTGATCATGACTCACCATTACCTGCATGACCTGGAGCTTCTGAAAGCCCTTCTGCCCTCTTCCGTTTCGTACCTGGGTATGCTTGGCTCCCGCCAAAGAACCGATCGCCTGTTAGTAGAACTGAGAACGCAAGACATTCAGCTAACCGAGGCTCAACTTCAACGATTCTATGCTCCTGTTGGCTTAGATATTGGTGCAGAGACACCAGAAGCGATCGCACTATCAATTGTGTCCGAAATCCAAGCGGCTCTCACAAATCGTTCTGGCAACTTCTTGAGAGCAGGAAAAGGACGAATTCACGGTAATCTTCACGATCACAACGAGGAACAGAAGTGTCTTCTATCGGTCTCGTAATTTTGGCAGCAGGCGCATCTACCCGTATGGGAACGCCAAAGCAGCTTCTGTTGTACCAGGGGAAAAGCCTGATTTGTAGGACAGTCGAAGCAGCGATCGGCTCAAGCTGCAATCCTATTGTTGTGGTTCTCGGTGCGTATGCCAAACAGATATACCCTGAGATTGCCCAGTACAACGTACAGTTCACAACTAACAACCAATGGTCAACAGGAATGGGAGCATCGATCCAGGCTGGCATTCAAGTATTGAGTCAAACTCATCGTGAACTAGAGGCAACCATATTCCTAGTTTGCGACCAGCCTTTCATCTCTACTCAAATTATTGATCAGCTAATTGAAACATACCGCTCCAGTCTTAAACCTATTATTGCCTCAGAGTATGCTGGAACTCTAGGCGTACCCGCGTTATTCAACTACACCATTTTTCCAGAACTCGTATCGCTACGACCTACTACAGGAGCAAAACAAATCATTTACAACCATATCCCAAACGTTGCTAGTGTTCCTTTTCCACGCGGGAACATTGATCTGGATACACCAGAGGAATATCAGCAATTTCTAATGACAATAAACTTTATTGGAAATGAGGAGGAGGTCAAAACAAGATAAGGGTTCGTTTCCAAGATCTAAGCTCACCCTGTATAGCTCGCATTGAAGCCCAGCGCATTATCGATTGTTGTTCCTGAAATTGTTTTTGCTGCGTCACTTGCCAGGAAAAGTGCTGTTTGGGCAATATCTACTGGCTCGATTGCTCCAGCATTACCCAGCGGACTCACTGGATTAATCAGTGCGTCCTGTTCCTCTGGACTGGAAACACCCATCGATCGCATTTGTCCCTCACTGCGATACATAGGCGTGTTGACTGCACCAGGCGCGATCGCATTGACGGTGATGTTGTATTGCCCTAACTCCTGAGCAGCCTGCTTGGTCATTCCAATCACAGCCCATTTAGTGGATGTATAGGCACCATTGCCAGCAAATCCAGCCCTACCTCCTACAGATGCCATATTGATGATCCGTCCACCACCCCGCTGCTTAAGAAACGGAATGGCAGCTTTTGCCGTATTGAAAACCCCATGAACATTGACATCAAATACATCATGCCAGAGTTGAGGGGTGCCATCCTCAAAGCTGTGCCAAGCCACATAGCCCGCATTGGCAACGACAATATCGATTCCACCTAGTTCACGGGTTGTACGCTCTGCAGCGGACTGCATTGCTGCTAAATCTCGAACATCTACCTGGATTTGCAGAACCTTCGTACCGTATTGCTTGACAGCAGCAACGGCTGCATTGAACTCGTCCATATTGGACACGCGATAACCCCGTGAAGAGTTCAAACAAGCAGGATCGGCAATATCGAGCATGGCAACATCAGCACCATTCATCGCAAAAACTTCTGATATTGCCCGTCCAATCCCTCGCGCCGCTCCAGTGACGAATGCGACTTTCCCAGCCAAGGGAAGCGTATTTAAGCGTTGAGGCTGGACACTAGGCTGAGCGGGGGCTTGTGCCGTTACTTGCTTGCTTTGCAAGGGCGATAGTCCTGCTCCTAGTGTCATTCCGGTTGCAGCCAAGGCAGCACCTTTGATCAATCCACGACGCGAACGATTTAGCTTCCTCATTGTTTTGCTCCTCATCGACTCTGAGGACAGCTTATCGGAACCGCCGTGTCGGAAAATTGTAAAATCTTGCTTAGCTTGCAACCTGCTTGAAGAAGCCTTTGGGCGGAATGCCGACAACTCGCTTAAAGGCTTAGTTTTAGCAACGGACAAAAAATGGTCGTTAAGGCTGAAGGGCTTGGCGTGTAAAGCGTTTAGAAATCGCTTTGATTAGGTATCCGTTAGCTCGAACTGTCCGATCTTCAGCCATAAATGGGACAGTTCAAAACCCAATCAACGAGTTTCCGCCTTTTCAAGCTTCTGAGAGCTGAATGCCCAAACACTATAAATGGGACAGTTAGGTTCAATCCCTCACTAACGACCAAAATTTTTCCGTTGCTAAAACTAAGCCTTTAAGTGGGAAGGGAGTAAGTTGCGTAGATGCTTGTTTGTTTAGAGCGATCGCCCTTTACTTCCCTCCGTAGCAAGGGAACTCTGAGCTTGTTAGACTCACTGGGCTCTGGCAGCACTGCTAGGGCTTTTATTTTGTCCTTACTTTGACTGTGCTGCTGTTGGAATGTTGCAAGCCTCAGCGCCATACAGCAATTTCACGTTACCTTCTGGGTCAGACTCTGCACACCACACCCCGCCAGCCGCCCAAACTCTGAGATGATCCACGACTGAGATTAGGGCAAGAAAGCAGATAGAGGCGATCGCCACTAGGGTCAAAACTTTTTTCCATCTGATATTCATAGCAGGCACCCAATGTTTAGGGCTAGGGTGCCCAGATGGATAGGAGCGCTCGCACCGTAAAAGCAGTCCAGGTTCTTTGACGTTTCACACAACCTTCAAACTCTGCATAGGAGTTCCCTCTCATTAGCGGGAAAGCTTTAAAGGAATCTTTTTGGTAAGGCAAACTCAATGCAACCACAGCAAAAAAAATCAATACTTAAGAGGATTGCAGTAGTAGCCCTTCCTGTTGCTTTTGGGGTTGGTTTAATCGCCGCTTTCATGCAAACACCTCGGTTTTTTCTCTTTCAACTGGGGCAAGCAATTGACTCTGATAGTACGAGAAAAGTGCAAGTGCTTGTAGATGTTGATGAAGTGACTGATGACTACGTGACCCATGTAATTGAGCTAGCAAAAGCTGATCTTGTGACAGATGCTCAAACCGCAGGCAATGAGTTTGAAGCTTTGGGACAAATGTTTGCTGTTAACCTGATAGACAGCATGACTGAAGGATTAAAGGTACAAATCTCTAACCAGATTAAAGATGGGATAGATTCTACTCTTGAAGCAGTAGAACAGCCTACTACATGGTATTTGGTGACTCAGTCCATTCAAAAAACCGGACGTAATACAGCAATAGCTACTATTACACGTCCTGAAGGGACAGGCTGGGAGTCTCCACTTGAATCAGTTGATTTTGAACTTAGAAAAATAGATGGTTCTTGGCAGATAGTTGGATTAGGCGATCGCACGATAGAGGAAGCTTACCAATCTCAGCAGTCTGCTTCAATTAGTGGGAGTTTAGAAGCTGCTCAATTAGAGAGAAGGCTTGATGAAATTGAAGCTAGGCAGCAAGATAGGTTAACCGAAATCGAAATAGCAGCAAGCCAGAGACGTGCTGAAACTGCTCAACAACGACTGGAATATTTGCAACAGGAACAGTGGCAATTAGAGCAAGAATTTCAACAGGCAGTCAGTGGAACGAGTAACAGTCAATTCAATTCCACATCAATAGACTCTACGGTCGGACAACAGGTTACGTTAGTTGCCGACAGTTCAGCAGCACGCATTAATCTTCGAGACGAACCAAGAGCTAATCTACCAACTCGTAGGTATGGGCTGGTAGGTGATCAAGTGCTAATCCAGGATAGTACTACGGGTGAAGATGGATACATTTGGTATAACGTTCAGTTTGAGGAATCAGGAGCAATTGGATGGATTCGCGGAGATTTTGTTTCGGTTGATGAGGAGTACTAGAAGTACTTGTCGTTCCAGAGTTCTAAAGTTGCACTGACGCGGTGAAGTCTAAGGCATTACTTCATGGGGCAGTACTGCGACTGCCCCATGCAAGGAGCAGCACACGCAAGTTCCACGAGTAATGACCATGGACAAGAATGCTGCTTATCGGGTCGCCATCGAAACGTTGAGTTTGAGGAAACGAGCGCAGCTCAGACCGAAGACGACAGAGCAAATATTTGAACAGTATCACTGAGCAGGACCATCAGTTGATCAAGCACATCGTGAAGCCGAGGATGGGATTTAGGACGTTCAACACGGCAAGAAAAACGTTGAGTGGGATTGAAGCAATGAATATGATCTGCAAAAGGCAAGTAAAAGGGTTCACTTCAAAGTTTATAGTTACCTAAGCTTATGAAGCCTTATCCACAAGGCATGGGTAGTTTGTCGGTAAGACCTAAGTTGAAGTATTTGCTCGTGGATACAATCCAATTCTGCCGGAAATTCAATGGTAATCCAATCAACCAACTCATTACTTGCCATGTGGTCAAACTGACTAAACAAGTGTTCTTTGTATTGTTGCACTTCTGTTTCGCAATCAGCGCAACTGGACTTGAAGGCACAAGCAAGTTGTTGGATTAAATTGTATTCTCTTAAAGTCTTAGGTGCAGAGTTACCGTAGTTATCCCACGCAGCTAAATCAGCTAAGAGCAGGTTGAGAAATTCCCGCCAGTTCTGAAGATTCTCTTCAATATCTAGGAAACGATCATGCAGATCGCCTCGGACTTCATCTGCTCGTCGTCTCTTTTCTGCTAGCAACTCCTCACAATCCAAACCAGACAAATCCGAGATTTGTATCTGATTGAACCTGGGTGAGCAGGAAATCACACTTGCCCCACGCTCCTGTAAATCCAGGCGAAGTGATTCACAGAGTCCTAAGTTCTCCCAAAATTTAGTCTCTATGACTTGGGCTGCATCTAGCCGTACCCCGCTCAAGTCGGCTCCGCTCAAGTCAGCTTCGCCTAAGTCTGCTCCTTGCAAATCAACATCACTCATGTAAGAACGTTTGAGCACTATATTCTGAAGATTAGCCAGTTGAAAATTTGCCCGGAGTAAGTTCGCTCCGATCAAATCTGCTCCGGTTAAAATCGCGCCCATAAAATTAGTACTACTTAAGTAAGCACGGTTTAACCGAGTATTACTCAGATTTGCTTCTTGCAAATCTGAGTCACTCAAGTTTACCCGCAGCAAGGTTGCCCCCTGCAAATTAGCTTCTGTCAAATCGACAAAGACCATACGGCTACCGCTGAGATTGGCATGGGTCAAGGTGGCTCTAGAGAGATTGGCTCCGCTCAAATTAACTTCACTCAAATCAGCGTTGCTAAAGTTAGCATCCTGTAAATTTGTGAACGCTAAATTAGCATGACTAAGGTTAGTGCTTTGTAACATCGCATTGGCTAAATCAGCCCCCCGCAAACTTGCGCTAGCTAACTGGGCATGGCTTAGATCGGCATGGATTAAAATACAGCGCCGCAAAATTGTCCCGCGCAATTGTCCGTTTGCTAAGTTGGCATAACTCAAGTCTGAACCACTCAAATCAGCACCAGATAAAACAACGTTGCTTAAATTGGCACGCTGTAACCAGGCATCGGTGACGCTGATTTGATAAAGATTAGCATTGGTGAGGTTTGCCTCGCGCAGGTCAGCCCTATATAGATCACTCCCGCGCAGGTTAGCATCGGTGAGATTTGCCTCGCGCAGGTTGATCGCTTTTAGCACCGCATTATTAAGTTGAGTAGAGCGCAGAATTGATCCCTGAAGAATAGCCCCACTTAAATCAGTCCGCTCCAGAATTGCCTCGGCAAGATCTGCGCCCCTTAAATTGGCACTGCCTAAATCTGCCCCCTTTAGATTGGCACCTCGAAGATTGACTCCCTGCAAGTTAGCATGAATCAGCACTGCGCCATGCAGGTCAATTCCTTGTAAGTTGAGCCCTCGTAGGTCTGCACCAATATAACTGCCGTTGGGTCTGAGATCGTTTCTAGTGATCCTTCTTCTAGGTTGCCTTCGAGGATGAGCAATTCGTTTAATCGCCGATATGCGGTTTGCAAAGAAAAGCCTGATCCCCACTGTGAACTGATATCGAGTCCATGTGGTTGCCCGATTGGATTTGATCCAGTCCTGTACCGCTAATATCAGGGTTCTAAGCCGATTTGGACTAATTGGCTGAATACTCATAGAATGCTCTGCTGTGAGGGGGATTGCACAGATAAGGTGACCATTAGATAACCGGAGCGATCGACCTACGAACCCACACCATAATTGCTGTCTTTCTAATGACTTTCTAATGACTGGCTCTGTCGCAAACGGACGGAGTACCACTTCACGAAATCACACACGCCCTGCATTCGGCTTTGCTCAACAGCAACCTTTGGACAAAGGGTTTTACGAATGCAGCAGTTTGTGGAGTATTAACCTGCTAGGAAAAACTTTTTCTTTATACAGTGTTTATACACTGTCAAAAATACCACAATCGTTGTCAAATTACATCTTGTTATCTGATGACACAAATTTGAGCTAATTGGGCAAATATTCACATCTAATTCAGATATTTGTCTATAAAATGACAGAGTTAAGCCGTGGAGTTTCTGGATATGACTGACAAACCCCTTCAGGAAGATTCCTATTTTCAACAGCAACAGTTTTATTGGGAGCAGCTGCGTCAAGAATTAGATCGCTACAAGACAGAGCTTGGGGCAACTAACACAGAACTTGCTCAGTGTATGGGGATCAGTCGGCAACCCCTAGTGATGTTTATGCAGGATGCTCAGAAGGGGCTACCGATTCAGCGATGGAATCTCATGCGATTGTGGGATTTGTTGACTGATCCCGCTCACTCCCAAAAAAAACTTAGTAGTGCAGCCCAATCGCAGCGCAACAAGCTGCGCCAGCAGGGCCCTGATGCTCTGCTAAAAGCTGCTGGGTTTCTCCCTCATACTCAAAAACCAACTTTAGATGTTCATCCTAGTCGCCTTCAACAAATCCATCGAATTGTTTCAAGGTTATCAAACTTACCTGTTTCGGATTTTGCTGAATTTATAACGTTAACTGATTTCCTGGAAATGTTTGTCACTAACTCATTTCCGGGAAAACATAAAGTTTTTTTTGAGTTAATGCAATGTGATACTAACGATACCGTGCTTACTTCAATGGATAAGCAGATTGATCGGATTGACCGATGGGTAGAAAAAAATCGCTTACCCAACGCTCCAGAAGGTGTGATTAAACAGAAATTGCAAGGGGCGCTATCCCGTTTGGCAATTTCGGGAAAATCAGAATTAAACAATGCGGAATTCTTTGAACTGTATATGTCGATCGCCGAGAATGAACGGCTCAACAGTCACATTGATGAATGCTTGAAAATGCGAATTACGCAATGTCAATTTACTACACTAAATTTTCCCCTTAAGCCATTTTTGTCTCATCGAGAAACTGGCTATATCTGGCAAGACATTGAGGAAGCTTGCCTCAAGGCAGAAAAGTGTTTGCGCCCCGAAATTCTCGACCGTAGTGACCCAGAAGATGCTGTTTCTGAGCCAGTCATTGAAGCCTTGATTACCTGCAATTTTGGAGTTAAGGATAAGGGTAAGTCTGTGCGTTGGCGCTACAGCACTTCTACCACCCATTTTGAAACGATGCTTGCCGCTTTAGGACGGGGCATGGGATATGACGCTGAGTTAGAACTGGTAGATTTTTCTACTCGTACCCTGGGGCACAAGGACTATAGTTTGATTCGGTCATCCACAGCATTTCGTCCGATCAACCATCAAGATGATCCACACAATTGTCGAATCTATCAAAGCGTTTGGATCGATCGCAGTACCGTTCTAGGAATTCTCCAATCAGCTGTAGTTGCTGTCCGCAGTTGGTTAGCAGAAAACTTTCCCGATGAGTCAAGCTGTCGCAGTTATTATGAGGTTTGCCGTACTGTAGCTGAGATTGATGACAATCTGGTGCAAGGAAAAAAAGTCCTCAACGGGTACAGAATTCAACAAGTGGATTATGGCAAAGGTCTATCTGCCAATGAATATTTAGAAACTGCGGTGATTGAAAAAATCAACCATCTCAAACAGGGTGTACTGAAGCAATATTCAAAACTTCGAGATTGCTATGAAGCCGACTTGGATCACAAATACTGGATTGCCAAGCTTGCCTGTGCTCACTCGGCAATGATTGAAGGCAACATGATCATTGCTTCTCGCCTGTTAGTGGAGATGCAGGATTTTCTCAACGCGACTAGCCCCGAGCATCCCTTGTTACAGATTGCCTACAGCATGGAATACAACCTGCAACAGTTTTACCAGGGCGATGCAAACATTTTTTCTGATTCCCGTCAATGGCGGGTTGAATTACCCAAGGCAATTCAAGCTCTGAGTTGTCACATTAACGACTCAAAGCAGGTTTGTGGACGGTTTGATTCAGATATTTATATTCATGCCTCGGAAGTGTGGGGACGATTAGCAAGGCTCAACTTTTGTTGCTCTAATCAGGATGAGATTGATCACCTCGCTGCGAGTGTGAAGCAGTTTCTAATGGCGGCGTACTGTTCGTCTAAAACCGGAAATCGTCACCGGGCCGCGCATTGGATCAGTAATGCCAGTCGCTCTTGTGTCCGCTTGGGAGAGGGCGATCGCGCCACTGCCTTTGCCGAGCTAGCAGAACGGATTATTAGACGCGCAATTGAACCCACTTACAGTATCGAATACCAGGATGCTATCAGGGCAGAAGTAAATATTGCCCGAGGAGAGCGGTTGTTGCTAATTGAGAAGAACTTTGCCGGATCGCTAGATTACTTTTTGCGATCGCTCAAAGGAGCTATATACATTGGCTTTACCCGTTTAATCGCTGACAACTTATACAACATAGCCCGTGCTGCCCAGAATTTAGGTAACTATCGCATCCGCAAGTCTTTTGAGTCTGCTTTTGGTAAAGAGGATTGGAAAACTTACCCATCAGAGTGGCTCTTAAACGAAGCGGATCAGGGTTGGCAGGAAAATAAAATCGCAGCAGAAGCAATCCAATTCCTAAACGAATTGAATAAAGATGAAGACTGGAGTGCAGTGGCACCCCAGTTTAAACAGCAAGCACAGAAGGTTTGGCATGGCTGGGCAAACTTCAATTCATCTCAGAGCAACATCCATCATCCGCTCGAAATGGCAATGGAGAGTGAGCAGTTTCTCAGTCGAGTCAAATGATGGAGGAAGGTAATAAAACGGAACTTACGCACTTCATATCAGGAAATTCATCTCCTGGTCAACCTTGAATTAAAGTCAGTTTCAACTGACTTTAATCGCTCAAGCAACTCACTTGAATGGTTTTAGCTTTTGACCTGAGCTTCATCTCAAAGCAATTGCGTAATTCTAAAGTCGGCGAATAGGAACCCTGAGGATAAGGAGTAGGTAGAAGCAGACTCAACCTTTGCAAGCTCTGTCAGAAATTAGTTATCCTTCTCGCCATCAGAGGATTCAGAATCTACACTGCTGAAGTAGCAATTTGAAACAGCAGCAGTTAGTACACCCAAAACTGGATATAACGTCTTTGCCGTATCGTTGACAGTTGATAGGGCTTTTTCAATTCGTGCAGTTCGCTGTTCTTCAGTATCGCCAGCGACTGGCTTGTTGCTCAGCCGCCAAGCTAAAGCAATTGCAGTCAGCAAATGCACAACAACAACAAACCCCAAGAGGTACCACAGTCCTCTAGCTAACTCTCCTGACACACTAACCTTAAAGTTTTTACGTAACTCGCTCAGCTTCAAACTATCCTCGGGAAAATTCCAATTGGACGATCGCGAAGCTTCCTCAATCGTTTCTTTCGGATGTCCTTGAGAGAACTGACCGTCAGCCATAGTAAAACCCCCGTTACTTTCCATTTTTGCTCTGATTCGATCGCAGCGTTCTCAGATAACAGCGGCTCCAGAAGTCTTTCCTTCTTTAGAATTTGAGACGGCGTGAGTTGAGAGTAAAAGATCGCCAAGACCTTTTTCTCATCAAGCTTTTATTAACAAGACTCACAAATGTAGATATTTGCAGTAGATAACTTGATTGAGAAGAGCTTGTAGTTCGGTTATCTGGCTAAAGCCTTTGTTCCGGTCTTTCGTGGCGTTTGGCTTAATCCGAACTCACATTCAAGTTATCTGATCCAGAAAACCTTCTGAAGTTACGGTCAGTAAAGGCGTAGGGACAAGTGTTGTGATTTGCTGCAGGCATCATTGTACGAATAATGATGCCTGCAATTTCTATGGGGTGGTACAGGGCAGGCATTGCGGTTTGATATGGTCATCCCTTGTAAATGCCAAATCCAAAGGTTGTAAAAGTTAAGTTGTCACAATCTCTTTAACCACTTTTTCTCCTTCGACAACACCAAGGCTACGCCCCTTCTTAGACTCTTCCTGAGCGATACCGTATAGAGCTAATCCAGTCCGTAAAACATCTGCCATATTTTTGCCTGATTCATCCGCCAGTTTTTGCAAAAGCTCGTAGGCCTCTGGAGTGAGATCCAGGTTCAATCGCTTTCTCTTTGACGTTCCCTTTTCAGTAACCATACAAAATCGTTCCTCAGTTAAACGTTCAGGTAAGAAGCCACCAACCCTATACTATACAAACCACATCTTTTGTACAAGATTTCCCATAATCTTTATACAAAAAACAAACAAAAAATTTTGTTTGCTGGGGTTGTCCTGTTGGCAGCACCTATTACCTTGATGTTGTGCATCTATCGGCTCTTTGCCAGTAATGAAGTTTGGAGATTAAGAACTTGAACAAGTGACAGAAAGTATTAGAAATCCGTGCAGGTAGTTTTGATGTTAGGGAACCAGCTGTGAGGACACACTCCTCTTCTGCATCCTTCAAATCCATGTTGGAGCGGCTTGTTACAGGCGTATGCTTTTCTCGTAAAGATAATCTTCTGATGACCCGATAACGCATATGATGCGGACGATAGTTCAAGGCGAGAGCTCTTTGCGATTGAGGATAAGTATGACAAAGATGAATGTTGGTTTTGCCATAGGTGTTCCTTACTGCTTCATAGACCTTGGAAGGTCTGGGATACTCAACTGAATTGATAAGGATAGCGTGCATAGGAAATCCTCCGTGAGTATGAATAGATGGTGTGGTTTTGTCTGTTGCCGTTACTGGTTCGGAATTAGCTCAACCAGAAGTGTGATATTGCGTCTACCAATGACTCGAACAGTTTTGCCTACTGAGATTTGAACATTCTGTGGGCACACAGCAGTCCACCACGTTGCTTGAAAATAGACGCGACCTGATTGAAACGGGGCAATATCTTTGCTGACAATCGCTAAGCTTTCCAAGTTATCCAAAAGGTCGTCCAAAGCTGAATTTGTTGCAATATGAGCGGAACTGGAGAAATTTCCTATAGGTATTGACTTGGAGAAGAGGGAAATTTTCATATTTATCCTTCTAGGTAATGAATTGTCGTTAAGTGCTCAACCACGAACAGCTCTAGAAATTCGGCTCCGAGCATAGAGACTGAGCTGATTTTCAGTTCAACTACGCTCAGTTAATGGTTCGCTAGGAAAAATTCTGCTGTTAGTTGTGCACTTATATTGCTGAACATATCTACATTAAATACACAAAAATTATGTATGTCAACCCCATTTTTTATTTATTTCTTAAGCCGTCTCCTCAAGCTGTGCAAGATTTCTAATAGGGGTAATTGAAACGGTGACACTGTTGGCAGAACATTGCTTAACACCCTGAAAGCCTTAGACTCCTTCACAAAGCCGCTCTATCTTCCAGATTGCTGCGGTCACGGCTTTGGCGCGAGATGGAGCAAGATGAAGCACTGGCACCGGACCATCCCCTAAAGCCGTATTGGGTTCAACTCGTGTAAAGGTGGCTCCTCGGCTCCTGCCATTGCAGGTCTGAGAGTATCCCAGGCAGCAGTCAGAATCTGCTGCGTGTTGCGATAGTTCTGGCTCAGTTTTTTAGTTCGTCCCTTCGCTTTGATGCCGACGGAACTCCAGGTAAAGGGTTGCCGTTTGTACAGCCTTTGATTCGCATCAGAGACGATCATCAGATCCCCGTTTTTCGAGTCCTTCAGAGCCGCAACACAGCACTTGAACCAGTCCGGGGCAAAGGTATGGGCTTCATCAACCAGGATTGAATCCCACTTCTCCTCCCTTGGCAGCTCGGCGATCGCCTTTTGCAATTGTTTGCCGAGGAATTGGTCGTAGTCCTGAACGTGGTCGGGATTAGGGAGGTAGCCAAGCAGGGAGTGTGCCCAACCGTGAAAATGACACACCTCAATCCGCTCCCTGTAGTGAGGATTCTTCGAGTCCTCGTGCAGGATGGAGCGGAGGTAAGCCGCAAGGGTCAGGTTGAAGCAGAGAATTAGGACACGCTGCCCCTGGAGCCGATTCGCTAGATACCGGGCACGCGCTAATAGGATGACGGTCTTGCCTGACCCCGCAACCCCACAGAACAATCGGTGCCCCTCTCTTAGCTCCGCTGCCAGCCTTTCCTGTGCCAGATCCATGTAGGTGAGCACTGAAGCATCTAGCGGTCCAACGACTCGCTCTGGATAGAGCACTCCCTTAATCGTGCCAAGCTGAGCCTCGGTGAGCGGCGGGAACGCAAAGTTAACCTTGAACATTGCCTTCAAGCGGTCGAGCAACGCCTCCGTGCTGATCGACTCCCAACCGGTCAACTCCTCCCGGTAAGCGACTTGCGGATGGGGCAGCAGGGTGTAGAGATTTTCGGCATGAGCTTGAGCGGTGGTGATGTTGCTCATTACGGCTCCAACGCCAATCGGAAAGGTCAGCTTACCCTGCAAATCCCCACTTGTATGAGTGAGGATGGCGTACTCTTTAAGCTTGTCAGCAACACTGCCGTAATATTGATGTCCCTGACGCAGCGGGGAAAGATGTGATTGCACGCTCTCCTCACCGCCGTCTCCTCTGCGCCTCACCCGGAAATAGTTGCTGTTGGCATCCTCGATGCTGCCGGCATACCAGCCCTTAACTTCTAGAATCAGCAGCCCAAAACTGGGACCCAGAATGATGAAATCTGGGTAGCTGCCATTCACATCCGGTTCGTACCAGACACAAAAATCGTCGGGCAACCTATCTCTAAGAATTCTGTAGAGCCTCTCCTCCCCCTGGCTGGCTTTAGCGGGAATAGAGTCAGGAATGACGATTGCCATGATGCGTCCCCAAAATAGTAGTGGCTGTCCCATCGGTTGGCGTGTGAGTTGGGCAGCCCGTTTGACTAGCGCTAGGATGCCCAGTACCTGGCACAAGAATTGGTTTTGTCACCAGGGAGAATGAACTGGAAGCGAGGAAGGGGGCAAAGGATGGAGCAGCCCAAAACTAAAAGGGGCGATGCAAAGCAGTTCCCCCTTTGAGGTAATTGCCTGGCAGCAGAACTCGCTAGGCGAGAGCTTGCCCGCTCCTTCCACCTCCAAAGTAGGGCGATTGTTCAATCGTTTTGATTCTTTAATTCATCTGGTTTAGGTTTCACAGCCAATGCCATCTTTATCTCGGTCAAACCGATGCGGGTCAGGTTGCAGGACTCTAAAATTGGTGACACTGACATCTCCGCAATCGAGATCGGGCGGAGCCGGAGCAATACAAACATCTGGATAGCTCGAATCGCAGTTCTGCTGTGCTCCGCTCGGTTGAGCGAACAGCAATACCAGACTCACGGTGAGCGCGAGTAGCGCATACAAAAACCACTTCATCACTTTCTAAACCCTTAACGTTTAACGCTTAGGGTGCCCAAAACCTGGAAGCTCAGAACAGTTGGAGAGACAAGAGGGTAGGCAACCGGATGTGGGAGAGCTAACTGGAGATAGGAGGCGCTGGCCCCGATTCATCTGGGAACTCTAACTCTAATCATTCGGTGCTTGCTATAAATTTCAATGGCAGAAGATCCTAACCCTAATCCCCCTGCTCCTGAAAGGTTGATCAAACAAGGGCAAATCAAAAAATACAGTTTCCTCATCGCAATCATTCCGATTCTCGGGGTAGTCGGTGTGGTTGCCTATCAGCAACGGCAGAACGCTCTCGACAGACAACCAAACTACGACTACCCTTTCATCTCCGGGCAGAATGCAGCCCTAGCGCAGGGGCCAGGAAACAGCCAATTAGCCCAAGTGATTGAAGTGCAGAGCGGGGATGTTCTGAGGATTCAGAAGGGTTGGCGATCAGAAACGCTAAGGCTGTGTGGGATTGATGCTCCTGAGCTAGAGCAACCCTTCGGAACAGAATCGAAGCAATACCTGGAACAACTAATCAATCGAGTCAATGGGCAAATTATCTTTGTCCCTCATGGCAAGGACAGGCAGGGCAGAACGATTGCAGAAGTGTTCATCTCAGCCCAGAATGCAGCGAGTCCAGAAGAAGAGCTGTTCATCAATGCTGAAATGGTAGCCAGCAGCCTTGCTTACACCTATCCAGACTTTGTTGAAGATTGCTATAACGGCGATACCATTGCCCAGGTGGAAGGACAAGTAAGGCAGCAGCAAGAGGGGGTATGGTCAGATCCTGCTGCACTGCTCCCTTGGGTTTGGCGACAGCAACATTCAAAGTAAGGGCGATCGCCGTTTACCAGGAGCCAGGATTGCGCGGTAGCAAACTGATCTAATATAGCTCTACGGGAGCACGTTAGGACAGGTTTTGAAAGCTGCATCTATACAATTGTGAAAACTCTCAAACTCACTCCATCGTTGTCGCATCCAGTTCTTGAGCACAAACCAC
>NZ_JACJPC010000064.1:0-82312 GCF_014695875.1 Leptolyngbya sp. FACHB-541
CTGGTTTACACTCTGGCTTTGTGAGATTAATCCAGTGCATTAACCAGTTCTCAGGATGGCTTCCTCATCCTGTGCCTCATCGATTTTCCTCCGCCTAGAGTGATGAAAGAGGGATAATACCAGTAATCGCGATCGATGTGTAACAGTGGACTTTCTTCTGAAGAATGATTATAGAGCTGGTCTAAAATGACGCGGATACCCCTGGCATGACACTCATCGATCAAGTGCTTCAATTCTTGAGTTGATCCGTACTCTGGTTTTGGTGCAAAGAAATAGCTGGGGATATAGCCCCAGTTATAGTCACCAGGAGTTTCGTTAACGGGCATGAGTTCGATCGCATTGACGCCCAGCTCACACAAGTAGTCTAACTTCTCAATCACATTTATATAGCGACCTTGATAGTGACCTTGGTGGTCATCCTGACTACCGCGAAAGAAGTCAGAAACGAGTAACTCATAAATAACTAATTCGTGATTCTCAGGCAATGGTTTGTCATCGTGGTACCATACATAGTCGTCAACAATGCGTTCTCCATCTTTAATTCGCACTACTCCATTGCCAGTGGATGAATCAATTTCTGTCATATAGGGGTCGTTGATCTCTACCCACTCGTCCGGTTCATGAGACCAACTTTTGGACTGTACTCGGAACTTGTATTGATAAGCGCCATCATCTAGCTCAACAGATGTACGAAAATAGCCTTTATCATCCTTTCGCAGCGGGATCTCATTCCAGTCAGAAAATGAACCCATTAGTACAGCAGCTTTGTTATGAGGCGCTAATAGTTTGAATTCAATTGAGGTTGGCATGTTCTATTTATAAGCAACGGAGGCACATGCTTACTTTTGTAGCAACGCAAACAACACCATTGTCTCTACATTGAGAATAATTTTGCACTTGATAAACGTATATTTAGATATAGTCCTGCAAGAGGTGAAACAACCGCCTAACTGTGTTATCTCGTTTTTTGGATACCAGCTAAATAGTTATTCCACCTCTTGAAAAAGTGTAAGAGAGCGATTGCTACAGCACGAAGGGCTTCAGTCAATAGGTAGAGCCAACCACTAACAAGACTTATTCTGAACATACTACTTGTTAGCTTCGATTTCCTCTTTACCACCTTGACCTTCGCAAATCCGTTTGATAGATTCCAGGGTTTTATTAATTCCTTCATTCATGGCAGACTCAAAACTGTGACCTGGCGATCGCTCTGCCATCTTCTGGGCCATTTCGGGTCTAGGCGAAAAGTGAATGTGCACCGTCACTTGAGACTGCGAATCTCCATTGCTTTGCACTTTCATCCATCCACCATTGTCATTTTCACCATCAGAACCCCATTCGAGATGGTGTTCTGCCTGGTTTACCCGGAAGTGACCATCAGAGTCATAGGAATGGTCTCCTGATTGCCCTTGAGTGCGAATGCGATCGCCCTGTTGGGGTTGAGCGTTTTTCACCGTTGGCAAATACTGTGGCACGTTTCCCACATCTGAGAGGAAATCAAAGATGTGATCGGCGGGTGCAGCAACAGTTATTGATTGTTCAAACTCAGTGGTTTGAACCGATTCTTTAGCTGAAGTCATTACTTATGTCCAAGAGCAGCGTACACGGTCAAGGTAACGAACCTTAACTTGGCACTGCTCTGTCGAAAGGCTGAAAACCAAATGTGTTAGAACTTACACAAATGCTAGTAGGCAACACATCACAGCTTCATAATGACTTCATATGTGCAGCCTTAAAGAGAGTTAGTGTCAATTTGAAGTGATTAATGGAAATCGATCACGGGTTGAAGTAATAGTGCGATCGCTCCTACTACCACAAATGATAAAGTAACCCACAACAAAGTTTGATTCAGTTGCATCATTATCTCCTATTAAAAAACGACTTAAAAAAACTGTTTCTATCCGTGCTTTGCGCCTTGTGGTAAAAAGGCAGCTGAATCATAGTAGGTGCGAAAGCGCTGCACCTTTCCGTGATTGAATTCTAATATGCTGACACCCCGGTAGGTAATCTCCTCAGAGGTTGATAGTGCTCCCCTTGAAACCCACTCCAAGACAGAAGAATCATTACCTTCAACAACATGAGTGAATTCAGAATGGATACGGTCAAACACCGAAAGGTACTTTTGTCAAAATTGACGAGCGCCCTCTTTCCCTTTAAGGGGTTCTAACATTGCAAGATTCGTTAGCTCTGCATCATTTGAGAATAGTTCGACGAGTTGTTCAACCTCACCTGTTTTCTCAATTTGCTGGAGCGTCTGCATAAAGTATGAAGTTGCTTCGCCGATTGTCGTTGTATAGGTCATATCTCACTTTCTAAGTTCTACAAGTTTGTTGGCCGTCAAACGGATAAATGCTGTAACGAAGGACTCACCAACTTTGTGGCTCAGCGCTAACTAATGGGAGTTGCAGCGATCGCTCTGTCAGTCCTTGAATAACCTACTCAACTAGCTTAAAGACCTAAACCAATCTTCTCCTCCGACCCGTGAGGCATATTTAATAACCTGGTGTCTAAGCCTATAGGTGAAGATTGTGTAGAACTCAAAAGCAGTTAGCCACCACAGCTATTCGTATAAAGCCTGACCCTCTACTCACTTTCATCTCAGGTATTCAAGTTTGTCTCTTAGCCATTCAAGTTTGTCTCTCAAATAATCAAACTTATATGCCAGCTATTCAAATTTATATACCAACCATACAAATTTGTATGCCAGCTATTCAAACTTACATGCTAGCTATTCAAACTTGTATCCTGAACACACAAATTTGTATGCCAGCTATTCAAACTTGTATCTTGGACAATCAAATATCAGATATGGGGCAGTAACACTGTTAAATCTACTGAATCTCCAAGACAGCTTAACTGAAATTTCCGTATTTCACACGACCTTTGCTTGGTTAGCGGCATTTCAATTTGGGGTACTCCTAATAAGACAGAGCGATCGCCATCGGTGCTCATCTACTTAATTTTAGGAGCAATTAACATGCCATCTCAACCCCTAAGTGCTAACCTTTCTACTGCCGATCAAGCTGCGATTGAAGCAGCTTTGGAGACTATCCGTGAAAAGCTTCCCTTTTTAGTCACTATGACGACCGAGGAGCGGCGAAAGATGGCAAAGTTAGGCGACAAAACCCGTGCTTTTGTGCAAAAGTCTGTCGAGTTTGCGGCTCGTCATCCAGACTACCTGCCTCGCCGATTTGACTTTGATGCAATGCAGGAGGATGTGGATCTGTTCATGGCGCTTTACCCCATCTGGGTAGCGCTCAATGACCTGCAAGAACTGGTACACAACACCTACATGCTGGCGGGTAGTGAAGCATACGCCGCTGCACGAGAGGTTTATAGCTCTGCAAAAGCAACTGGCAAAGGTGAAATCGACAGTTCTCTGAATGAAATGGGACGACGGTTTCGCAAATCTCGTAAAGTGCAGTCGGAAGGAGAAAACGGTGGCAATTTAAGACCCTGAATGAATGGACTGTGAGTGCTGGTTGTTTACAAATGAGATGAAGGGGATGGGGCGATCGCACAGCATATCCCCTTCACTAATTATGAGAATGATTATGGGGAATTAGATATCTCTGTGAGGCGGGTTTCGTTATCAAACATCAGCTCTGTCAAGGTTTTATCTGTTAAATCCAGCCTTCACTCTTTTACTCCACACATTCCCCAGGCTGATCTCCTTCACTCTCCAACCATGCGGCAAAACGGGGTGAAAGTCGTACTGATTTGAAACCCTGTTCAACACTGCCCTGCAATGCCTGATCTGTGTAGCCGGAGAGTCCAGAATATTGGTCAAAAGTTCCCTGAAAGTAGGCGCGGATTAGAATTTCTTGATCCGCAGCAATATCAACAGAGGTCAGCCGACTGGTAAACGGTTGTTCTCGATGCACTGTATCCAACACCTGACGGGCTTTCAACTCCCCATCTGGGGTAATTACCTCCCACCAACTGGCACGTTGTTTGCAGCTTTCGTCAGGGCTTTGAATTGTTGCCTCTAGAGTGTAGCTACCAGGATCGCCACTTTCCATAACTTCGAGCACCACTGCCCCATCAATCAATTTTGGATTACGAGACTCAGCTTTAATCGTCAATAGATTGGCAAACGTACTGGCATCGCCATGGCCCCGCAGCAGCGATAGGGCGCGATTCCACTGCCCCTGTTTAGCATATATAGACACCATCTCCAGAATTATGTCCCTGTGCCTCCCCCTCTGCGCCACCTCCTGCACTGCATGGAATAATGATTGCTGGTTTTGTTGGTCTTCTAACGCCCACGATGTTGCTGCAGTATCACGCAACGCATTGGATTTAGACTCGTCGTCCTGAATCGCCTCGGCACTGTCGATTGCCCTGTTGAGCAGTGCTGCAGCTTGGGTGCCATCCTCCAACTTGGCATAGACTGTAGCAATGTCAAGCAACGCATAGGATTTAGACCCGTCGTCCTGAATCGCCTCGGCACTGTCGATTGCCCTGTTGAGCAGTGCTGCAGCTTGGGTGTCATCTTCCAACTCGGCATAGACTGTGGCAATCTCACGCAACGCATCGGATTTAGACCCGTCGTCCTGAATCGCCTCGGCACTGTCGATTGCCCTGTTGAGCAGTGTGGCTGCCTGGGTGTCATCCTCCAACTCGGCATAGACTGTGGCAATCTCACGCAACGCATAGGATTTAGACCCGTCGTCCTGAATCGCCTCGGCACTGTTGATTGCCCTGTTGAGCAGTTCTGCAGCCTGGGTGTCATCCTTCAACTCGGCATAGACTGTAGCAATGTCAAGCAACGCATAGGATTTAGACCCGTCGTCCTGAATCGCCTCGGCACTGTCGATTGCCCTGTTGAGCAGTTCTGCAGCCTGGGTGCCATCCTCCAACTCGGCAGAGGTTGTGGCAATGTTACTCAACGCACTGGATTTAAACCGGTCGTCCTGAATCGCCTCGGCACTGTCGATTGCCCTGTTGAGCAGTGTGGCTGCCTGGGTGTCATCCTCCAACTCGGCAGAGGCTGTAGCAATGTCAAGCAACGCATTGAATTTAGACCCGTCGTCCTGAATCGCCTCGGCGCTGTCGATTGCCCTGTTAAGCAGTTCTGCAGCCTGGGTGTCATCCTTCAACTCGGCATAGACTGTAGCAATGTCAAGCAACGCATCGGATTTAGACCGGTCGTCCTGAATCGCCTCGGCACTGTCGATTGCCCTGTTGAGCAGTTCTGCAGCTTGGGTGCCATCCTTCAACTCGGCAGAGACTGTAGCAATCGCACGCAACGCATCGGATTTAGACCCGTCGTCCTGAATCGCCTCGGCACTGTCGATTGCCCTGTTGAGCAGTTCTGCAGCCTGGGTGTCATCCTTCAACTCGGCAGAGACTGTAGCAATCTCACGCAACGCATTGGATTTAGACTCGTCGTCCTGAATCGCCTCGGCACTGTCGATTGCCCTGTTGAGCAGTGTGGCTGCCTGGGTATCATTCTTCAACTCGGCATAGACTGTAGCAATCTCACGCAACGCATCGGATTTAGACCGGTCGTCCTGAATCGCCTCGGCAGCTTTAGTGAGCTGCTGGAGCCATTGCCGTTGCGGTTCCTGTGAGAGTTCACTTTTGGTTAATGTATCGCCTGCTTCCCTGACAAACTGAGCCATTGCTGCATCTTGAGAAGTGGAGGGCTTTTCAGGTTGAAGGCGAGTACGAGTTAGGTCAAAGGCTTTTGACATTGGTCATTTTTAGTAAACGCTACAGCAACCTCAGCAACCTGGTTATCTCTCTCATTAGCCAGTTGGCGGTCGAGTTCCCAGCGCATTCCTTGAAGTTGACCACTGGGGGTAAACCGTAACCAACCCCCAAACCCGGCAGCAAGACTGATTAGCAGCAGCACGACCGCCAGCGTTCCATACACACGCCGCTGACTGCGGCGAATCAGCGTTTCTTTTTGCTCTCGCTTTGCGCTCCAGTCTATGTAGGGGCGCTGTTTCCGAATTAGCCAGAGTTCTTGAAAGTTAAAGAAATAACGACTATCGCGCTGATTGCCTAACCATTCATTCACCCGGCGATCGAGCAGTTGTTTAGCCCGTTCAACATCGGTCATTTCCTTCTGAGTTTGCCGCAGCAAAGCCGGAATTAAGCGCTCATGGGCAAGCTCATAGCCAACCACCCCTTCCCGCTCCTGGGGTGTAATTAGCCGCACATCTCCCCGTGCCAGCCACCTCACCGCCTCAGCCACCTCATCTGCCGAAACGGTGTCTTTCAGTTTGGTGACGAGTTCATTCACGGCTAGCACTCCTGCCCGCACCTGCCGATCGAGATCGGTCAGTGCCAACAACACCTTGAGGGCAGACTGCCGCTGGTTGGGCAGCATTCGAGCATCCAGCGTTCGCTCCAAAAATCGCTGCAATAGCCCTTCCACCCCGCCAAACTTCTGAAACGCATTGCGGTCAAAGGCACGCAGTTCTCCCTGGGGCTGCTGCTCAATCATCCAGGCGAGAATTTGCACATCGACTGGAGAGATCCGCCCATCATCCCGATCTGCCAGTTCTGCCTCCGCCAGTTCAGTAACAAAGCGAGCATCAAAGTTGAGATGTTCTAAATGGGCGATCGCCCTCAACACACTCACCGTTTCCGTCGGCGTAAACTTCTCTAGCCGAAATACCTCCTGTGGTCCCAGGGCATAGCCCAACGCTTTGTGCAATTCGTCCAGTTGATACAGCAAATCTGACCGAACCGCGACAACTAAATTAACGGGTAACGACTGTGGATTGGCATACCAGGCTTTTAACGCTCGTACAAAGGGGCGGCGTTGTTCCTCTCGTGGATAGTAGACAAAGAACTGCTCAAACTGATCAAGAAATAAAATCAGGGGCTTCTCTGCCGCCTTAAAAGCTGTATCCAGCAATTTGTGAAAGCCTGCCGAGTCTGGCTCAGTCTGCAACCACTCCAGCAGAATTTCCAACGTCATAGACAAAGCACTGGCGATCGCCCGAACCGGGTCTTGTCCCCCTAACCGGACATAGATACCTCGATGAGTCGCATCTGCCTTAGAGAGCCGAGGCAAAATTCCAGCCTGCAAAAAGGAGGTCTTGCCACAACCCGACACTCCATGCAAGATACCAAACCGAAAGCCGGGACTCGTGACCGAGTTCAAACACTCCCGCAGATTGCTCTGTCGCTGCAACTGGGCAAACACCTCTGCGTCATCCTGCGTAAAGGGACGTAACCCCTTGATTGCCTTATAGTCTGGAACATTAACGGGCGTATTTTGAGATGCTCTGGGCATCGTACGAATGGCGATCGCCAACGCTCCTACCAATAACCCCGCTTCCACTGCCCAAAATAAAGCGTCATATTCTGCTGGCAAATCGCTTATCTTAAAAACATTTTTTATCCCCTCGAGGGCAATTCCTCCCCCTGGTTTGAACAGGAAGAGATTGGCGATCGCAATCAAAATCAGCAGCGTAAACCAGTTTTTCGCTACGATTAGCTCCGCCACCCACCTCACAAATGTAGACACAGCCTCGGTCAATTGCTTAATCAAATCACCGGAAGGGGGCAGCTCAGGACTCATTGTAGACAGGGGGCTATAAGGCTAGAAAATCACCCAGACTGTTTCCTTCAGCAATTCTGAAATTTTTAAGGAAACTGAGAGAATTTTAGCTTAGGAACCCCTGCAAAACAGGAAAGAGGGGTTGAAGTGTTATTTACTGCGTAATTCAGTAGCAATCACGCCATCATCCTTGGTCGAGTGCTTCTGGATCAGCGTTTCTGTCCCTGGTGTTTACTCTGGGGGAAGCTGGATTTAAGTAATGTTCATTCTGTTAACCCTATCCTGCTGCTGACATCAGTTGTTGAAGGCGCTGAGGTTCTTCTCCCAGCCACGCTGGATGCTGGGCAGTGCCGTCAAAAATAGATGAGGTTTTGAATGGCTCAAACTCGCCTCTTGCTCCGGCTTCGGTTGTTTTGGTGAGTAACGCTTGTACCTGATCGTCTGTCATAGGCTGAAAGGTTCGCACCGCTTCAAAGGCTTGCTCAAGATACTCCATACTATCCATGCCCGTGATTACAACGGAGGTGGGTAGATTTAGCGCATAGTGAAGACATTCGATCGGCGTTACTGTATTCGATCGCAGCAAAATTCCATTTGCCATACTCTTCATGCCCAGGATGCCAATGTTTTGTTTAACCAGTTCTGGCACGACGAGCTTGGCAAAACTGCGGTAATGGGCATCCATCACATTCAGTGGCATTTGAACTGTATCAAACTTGAAACCCTGCTGGTTTGCCACTTCCAACATGTGCAGATGAATGTAAGGGTCTTTGTGTCCAGTGAAGCCGATATAACGGAGTTTTCCTGCTTTCTGAGCTTCCAAGACAGCGGCATGAGCACCTTCCTCATCAAAAATGCGATGAGGATCTTCAAATCGCAAAACTTCGTGATACTGCAATAGATCAACGTGATCAACTTGTAATCGCTTGAGGGATTCATCAATCTGTTTGGCAGCTTCTGCTTTAGAGCGGCCGTCAATCTTTGTCATTAGGAACGCTTTGTCGCGATAGCCATCCCGAAGCGCTTTCCCCATGCGAACTTCACTGGCTCCATCGTTGTAATCCCAACAGTTATCCATGAAGGTGATACCGCGATCGATCGCCGTGCGAACAATTCGGGTTGCCAAGTCTTCATCTACATGCTTCAAGCTGAGATGCCATCCCCCCAGCCCGATCGCAGAAACCTGCTCTCCCGTACTGCCAAGTTCTCGATATAACATCTCTGAATTTGATCTTTCTATCATTTTTTTACCCAAAAGTTTGCTGATCGCTGCCAACAGTAAGTAATTGAATGCTTCAATTACTTAGGGCAAAGTGAGCGACACACTAGAGTTAATCGCTCACTTTACCGATCATTTGCTTCCGCAATGGGCTAATTACCTGATTGACTGACAAATCTTCTGATGTAGGTTGGGTGGAGCAAAGCGTAATCCAACTCCTGCCTCAATTCTGTTGGGTTCCGCGCCGCTTCACCCAACCTACGGTACATCAGTAGTTTTAGGAGTTTTGTCAATCAACCAGGGCTAACCACTATTCATGTTTCTCAGTTCATGGCTTTTGAGTTCATGCCCTTTGAAAGGTGAAGCAATGCGGTTACTTGTTGGCTTAGCTGGGTTCTGTCAGTTGACGATGCAGTTCAGCGTTGAGCGTATCTGGCAAAACCTTACTCACGTTGCCCTGAAGCTTGGTCATGGTCGACCCTGCGACAATCGAATCTTTGCCGGTCATCAATGCCTCAAACCCTTGCTTGGCAACCTCAGCCGGATCATCTTTTTTGTTGGCACCTACCCTGGTATCATCCATTCCAGCCCGGTGAAAGAAGTTGGTGTCTGTCGGACCTGGCATCAGCGAAGTAACCGTGACCCCTGTGTGCTTCAACTCGTTGCGAAGTCCCTCGGCAAAGGAGTGAATAAACGCTTTGGATGCAGCGTAGACTGCTTCAAAGGGGCCAGGCATGAGGGCAGCGATCGAGGAGGTAAACAAAACCCGTCCTTTGCCGCGATCGACCATATCTTTCACTACTCGCTTAGCTAGGTGAACTGACGACACGACGTTTAGGTTGATCAGGTTGAGTTCGTCATTCAACTCTGTTTCATGAGAAAACTCACCCCCGACCCCAACTCCTGCATTGATGGCGATCGCCTCCACAGGTCGCCCCATCGCTCGGACTTTGCTGTAAAGCGTCTCAACCCCCTCATAGGTAGCCAGATCGGCCTGGACTGTTTCAACGTTTGCACCAAATTGCTTGAATGCTTGAGCCGCTTCATTGATACTGGCTCCAGTTGCGGTCACCAGCAAGTCAAAGCCTTTTTGAGCAAACTGCTTAGCGAGTTCATAACCGATGCCATTAGAGGCACCCGTCACAACAGCCAGGGGGCGAGTTAGTGAACTATTCGTCATGGTCTAAATCCTCGTCTAAATTCTCTGCGGGAATTCGATCTTTAAAGGGTTGCCAGTTGTGAGGGATAGCGAAACCTGCTCCACAACCGCAAGCCATGGCCGTGTAATAAATCGCAGTGCAATAAATTGCTTAAAGCTGTTTTGCTCTGAGCAAGATCTGAGCCAGAGACATAGGCAGCAGTATGTGCCTTTAGCCTTTTGTCGATCCTAAAGAGGCAGTTGGGTTGCTGCGTCTTTCCAACGACGTATCCGTATCAATTGTGTCTTTCTCGAAAGCCGCCCTTAGCTGTCATGCAACCTCTGCCCTAGGAATGTAGGTAAAGTTACACCCTCTGCCCTATGATGCAAGCCAATGTCCCTCACAACACTCCTGCCCATTCCAGACTTGGTTTGTCACCTCCAACAGCATCTCAACTCCCAGGAGAAATCTGCTGCAGAACTAGACATTTCCCCTAAGGCTGTGAATTGCTGGGAGCAAAGGCACTGTATGTCTTTACCGATGGCACTAACGCTGGTCAGATTATGAAATCGAACTTGAAATCGATCGGCGAACCCAGGAAGAACCTGTCAAGGCAGTCTTCTTCAAAAGGAGAAAGGGATGTCTAAAACATCGTCCTCTGTGAGTTTGGAGGACATTCTAATTACGGAGGCGTTAGCTCAGAGATCGCTTCGAGCCGCAAACCTGGAGGCTGAGACTCAAGCCCTTCACACGCTGGCGCAGCAGCTAGCAGCACAGTCACAAACCATGTTAAGAACGCTGGTGACTGTGGCGAGAGATTTGTGCCAGGCAGGAACCGCCGGGGTGAGCTTACTAGAGGTCACTGCTGAGGGGGAGGAAGTCTTTCGTTGGATTGCGGTTACTGGAGCTTTAGCTGACCATGAGGGAGAAATACTGCCGAAAAGCCTTTGTCCTTGCGGTGTCTGTCTAGACCACAAAGCCCCTCAACTCTATACCTATCCTGAACGTTACTTCACCCACCTGCATTCTTTTCAACATCCTTTTGTTGAAGAACTCGTCTTGCCGCTCCGGGTAAACGATCAGCCGCTCGGTACTCTCTGGGTTTTGTCTCATGCTGAGCAGCAACGGTTTGACTGGGGCGATCAGCGCTTAATGACTAGCCTTGCGGGCTTTGCAGCAGCAGCTTTGCAGAGTCTAAGCCTGTATCAGAAGGCTGAAGCAAGTTTGCTGCCACGAGAAACGGAACTGAGATCGATCACGAATGTTATCCCCGCTTCTATTGCCTTTGTTGATTCTGAGCAGAGATATCGCTTTACCACCCAGAGGTACGAAGAATGGTTTGGGGGTTTTGTAACCAACCTTTGTGGCAAGGCAATCCAGGAAGTGTTAGGTGAAACGGTGTATGCCACCCTTCGCCCTTATGTAGAGCAAGTCCTGACAGGAGAGCAAGTCACATTCGAGCGTGAGGTTTTGCTTCAAGATGGCAGAATCCGTCATGTAGAGGCAACCTACGTGCCTCAGTTTGCAGCGTCAGGCAGCGTTGAGGGTTTTGTGGCGTTGATTAGCGATATTAGCGAACAACAAAACGCCTTGCGGGGTCGCAGGCAAGCGGAAGAGGCATTGCGAGAGAGTGAAGAGTTAAAGCAAAGCATCTTGGAGAGCAGCAAAGACTGCATCAAGGTTTTAGCGTTGACTAGTGAAATTCTCTATATCAGTAAAGGTGGGCTATGCCTTTTAGAAATTGATGATCCGTCCTCCATCCTCAATACCATTTGGACTGACCGTTGGCAGGGTGAAGACCATGAAAAAGCAAAAGCTGCGATCGCCGCTGCCAAAATGGGAAACACAGGTCAATTTCAAGGCTATCTCCCTACGGCTAAGGGCACACCCAAATGCTGGGATAGCATTGTTACCCCCGTGCGTGATGCCGCTGGTCAGGTTGTGCAACTGGTAGCAATCTCACGGGATATTACCGAAGCAAAGCGTGCTGAAGCCGAACGTCAGCATGCAGAAATGGCGCTGCGAGAAGCGCACGTGCAGTTAGAGTCTGCGCTGGCAGCAGGAGCGATTTACATCTGGCGTTGGAATATCCCTGTCGATCGTGTTGTGGTAAACGGAGCGTTTGCTTATTTGTTTGGGGTTGACCCAGACATTGCGACAACTGAGGGATTGCCGCTTGAGTTCTTTGTCCAGTCCATCCATGAAGAAGACCGCCCTCGCGTTTCTGCTGCGATTCAGCAGGCGATCGAAACAGGCAGGGAATATGCGGCTGAGTACCGCATTCAAACGACTTGTGGAGAAGAGCGTTGGCTCAGGGCACGGGGACGAGTTGAATATGATGCAACAGGCAAACCCATTTCCTTTCCGGGTGCCTTGATTGATATTACCGATCGCAAACAGGCAGAAGAATCCCTGAAGCAGCTTTCCACCGAGCTGGAGCAACAGCTCCAGAAGTTTGATGCCGTTGCGTCTTCCGTGCCAGATTTTATCTACACCTTTGACTTGTCAGGACGGTTCACCTACGCCAATCAGCCCTTGCTTGACCTTTGGCAAAAAACGCTGTACCAAGCGGTGGGCAAAAACTTCTTTGAACTCGATTATCCAACCGAGCTAGCCGCACGTCTGCAAAAGAAAATTCAGGACGTGATCGCTACGCGTCAGCCGCTCAAAGACGAGTCATCTTACACAACCGCGTTTGGCACCAGAGCTTACGAAGATATCTTTGTGCCGATCTTCAACCCAGATGGCACTGTGCAAGCGGTAGCGGGAACAACTCGTGACATTACCGATCGCAAGCAAATTGAGATTGAGCGAGAGCAAATCTTACAGCGAGAACAAGCCGCACGAGAAGCGGCTGAACGGGTCAACCGGATTAAAGACGAGTTTTTGGCCGTCCTATCGCATGAGTTGCGATCGCCGCTTAACCCAATTCTGGGATGGATTCAGATGATTCGCAGAGGCAATCTTGACACAGCCAAAACTGAAAAAGCCTGGAAGACGATCGAACGTAACGCCAGACTACAAGCCCAGTTGGTTGATGATCTGCTGGATGTCTCTCGAATTTTGCAAGGCAAGCTCAGTTTGAATGTGGGCCAAGTCAGTTTAGCGGCGACTGTTCGAGCCGCTATTGAAACGGTGCAATTAGCAGCCCAGGCTAAGTCAATCGAGATAGAAGCAACGCTAGATGCTGAAATTCCATCGGTTTTAGGAGACTCAACCCGTTTGCAACAAGTGGTTTGGAATCTGCTCTCGAACGCAGTTAAGTTTACACCGGAAGCGGGTCGGGTCACCGTGCGGTTAGAACAGTTGGATCACCATGCTCAGATCAAGGTGAGCGATACAGGCGTTGGCATTCACCCAAGCTTTTTGCCGTGCGTGTTTGACTGTTTCCAGCAGGCTGACAGCGCAACGACTCGCCGATTTGGGGGACTGGGGTTAGGACTGGCGATCGTGCGTCAGATTGTCGAGGCACATGGGGGAACGGTGTTGGCAGACAGCCCTGGAGAAGGACAGGGTGCAACCTTTACCGTGAGACTGCCGCTTACGTCTGCTCAGCCCACAGCGGAGCTAGACCGGCAGCCTTTAGAGGATTCTTTTGATTTGCAAGGCACCCAAATTTTAGTGGTTGATAATGAGCCAGATGCTTTGGAGTTTGCTGCTTTTGTGCTGGAGCAAGCGGGTGCTGAAGTCTTATCGGCGACCTCCGCAAACGAAGCGCTAGCTCTGTTATCTCAATCGACACCAGATGTGTTGCTCAGCGATATTGGAATGCCGGATACGGATGGCTATACCCTAATGCGGCTAGTCAGGTCGCTTCCGCCCGATCGAGGCGGTCAGGTTCCGGCGATCGCCCTAACCGCATACGCCGCAGAAATCGACCATCAGCAAGCCATCAAAGCGGGCTTTCAGCGGCATGTTGTCAAGCCCGTTGAGCCGGAGGCATTAATTAGAACCGTTGCGACTTTGGTACAGCAACAGCAGCAACAGAATGGACAGCATTAATAGACCGGACATAGCTGCTGGAGGATGCGCTTTAACTGTTGCCCGTCTTCTAGATAGGTCACATACTCATTGTCGCCCATCTGAATGTTTTGCCCTTCGAGGTCTGCCCCGTACCGCTCTGCCATGACGATAATTGGCGTGCGACTGTCAAGGACTGTGTTTTGACGAATCTTTTGTCCGATCGCCATCCACTGATCAATCGTTTTCCCGACCTGGCTGATCAAAATCAGATTAAAGCGATCGCCTTTTCCCTGAGTTCGCTCAAGGGCATCCACTTCATCAAGCGCTAGCGTCACCAGATAGCCCCAGGTTTGGAGGTTATGCTTTAAGAGCGGTCGGGCATCGTCGTCTGAGTCAAGGACAAAAATGCGAGGGGATAGTGTGAGTAGCTGGTTCATCTCTTTGGTTGCCAATGAAACAATATGACGCGAGAAAGACGGGATGAATCGCTTCATTATTGCTGTCCTAGCAAGCGATCGTATTCAGCCTTAACCAGTCTGAAACACTCACAAGCAGAGGCTTCTAGCCCAGCCTGGTTGAGAATCTGGACATTTCCTCGACGATATTGAATCAGTTTCCGCTCCTGAAGCTTTTGCGCCACCTGCGTCACACCTGCCCGTCGCACACCCAGCATCGTAGCCATAAACTCTTGTGTTAGAGGTAGATGGTCGGAGTGAATTCGCTCCTGCGTTTCAAGCAGCCAGCGCGGTAGGCGTTGTTCTAGCGTGTGCAGAGAGTTGCAGGCCGCCGTTTGAGAAACCTGTGCCAGAAATGCTTGGGTATAGCGCAACAGTAAATCGTGTAGCTCACCGTTACGGTCAAACTCCTGCCGCAGAGCTTGAGCACCAATTTTCATCGCATCACCTGAAAGTTGGACGGTATATTCTGTTTGGGTACTTTCCTTTTTACCCATAAAAGCGTTAACACCCAACACATCTCGACTACCAGCCATCCCCACTTCTGCTGTTGCACCATTTTGCATCGTGATTGTGATAGAGAAGAGGCAGTTGATCGGGAAATAAAGGGAGGATATTGGCTCACTAGAGGACTGGACGAGCGTACCCTGCTTTAAGCTGACACGATCGAGATGAGGCGCAAGGCGATCGCGCACATCCGCAGAGAGAGCAGCCAATATTTGATTTTTAGCGGTCATAATAACCTCAAAGGATTACGAAGAGGCTTTTCATAAAGCGCATCTTGGTGTGGGCAGGTCTAACAGCCCAGATTCTGGATAAGATCCAAGGCTCAACAGTAAAACCTGTCCTCTGATAATTTTGGTTGGTTAGAGAGACTCGATACAACAGGCAAGGGTTGTATTTAGGGGTGTGTTTAGTGATACAGGCTATTGTTGCAATCAACCTACCAACGTCTAGCAGTTTGGATAAGTGTCTGCAAAACCCAGCCTCAGGTGCATGAATGCGATCGCGCTTCTCAGCACATGGGTTTCCTGGCTCATTTCCTGCTTGCTTTGCCCAAAACTGTGGCGTTACGGTAGTACTTTGTGATGGCTACCCAGCAAGCGATCGTATTCCTCCTTAACGGTGTGGAAACACTCACACGCAGAGGCTTCTAATCCGGGTCGATCTAGGACATGAATGTGCCCACGCTGGTAGCGAATTAGACGACGATCCTGAAGCGCTTGGGCAGTTTGGGTGACTCCAGCACGACGCACCCCCAGCATATCGGCAATAAATTCCTGGGTTAAAGCTATCTCATCTGCCTCTACGCGGTCATGCACTTCTAGCAACCAGCGAGCCAATCGCTGGTCTAACTTGTGAAGACTGTTGCAGGCAGTAGTTTGTGAGATTTGGGCAATAAAGGCTTGGGTGTAGCGTAACATCACATCGCGCAGGTCTTTATTACTATCAAACTCTTTGAGCAAGACCCGCGCATCAATTTTTAAGGCATCCCCTGCGTGTTGCACAATATAGGTGGTTTGCGTCGTTTCTCGACCTCCCATAAAGGCGTTGACCCCTAGCACCTCCCGATTTCCGACCAGTCCCGTTTCAGCCGTTGTGCCATTACTCATCATCAACGTGATCGACAGCACGCAATCTAGAGGGAAGTAGAGATCGTAGATGATCTCACCCGGATCATGCAGGCGATCGCCCAGTTGTAGCGAGACTTTTTTGAGAGCAGGAGTCAGTTTTTCAAATAAGGGTTGGGGTAGAGAATCAAGCAGACGATTTCTAGCAGCCATAGCAATCTCGTAGCTCGTAAGCATAGCATAGCTCCACAGGAGGCGATCGCACCTCGTACACAGGTGAGAGATTCCCACCATCCAGTCGCCCAATTTAATCAACAGAAGGGTATCAAGATTTTCTCCTGTACGAAACTGGACAGAGCCTCACATAGGAGAGCATCTAAGATTTAGACAGTCGTTAGCTTGTTCAGTTCAACCCACAGACTCAGGTTAACTCCTATCTATGTACCATTGTTTGCCTCCTAACATAACCGTTTCGCCAACAGAAGCAACTGATTTAACTGATTCGGCTGACCTAGAAGACTTACTGACGTATCTTAAGCAAGTTCAGCAGATTGATCTCACGGGTTACAAGCTCCCTAGCCTCTTGCGTCGAGTTCGGCTGCGGATGCGGGACGTGAGAGCTGAGCATCATCAGGACTATCTTGACTATTTAAAGCAGCAACCGGATGAAGTTACTCATCTCTTAAATACTGTTTATATTAACTTCACTTCCTTCTTTCGCGATCGCCCCGTCTGGGATCATCTAGAGAATGAAGTGATCCCCAAAATCATTGCAAGCAAAGCACCCGACGAACCGATTCGGATCTGGAGTGCAGGGTGTGCTTCGGGAGAAGAAACCTACTCATTGGCAATCCTATTAGCAGAAGCCTTGGGAATAGAGCAATTTCAGCAACGAGTACGAATCTACGGATCAGATGTGGATTCAGAGGCCATACTGCAAGCCCAAAAAGGTTGTTACCCCTCCTATGCCGTTGAGCCAGTTCCCCCTGACCTTTTGGAGAAATATTTTGAGCCTACAGCGGAAGGTTACCGTTGGCGGCGGCAGCTTTATCACTCCATTATCTTTCGGACTCGCAACCTGATTCAGGCCCCACCCCTGCCCCGCATCGATCTACTAGTTTGTCGAAATATGCTGATGTACCTCACGTCAGAAACTCAAATCCGAGCATTGGTTCGATTCCATTTCAGTTTGCAGCCAACCGGTTATCTGCTAATAGGACAAGCAGAAAATTTGGTGTCCCACATTCAAACTTCACTTTTTCAATCTGTCCATCGGCAAGCCAGAGTATTCACAAAAGTGCCAAATGCTCATAAGAATAGACGCTTGCTCCCGTTGGCTTTTGGCTCGATGACTAGCTAGAGGCGGAATTGGCTCACAGCACCAACTCACTCAAATCTTGAACTACAATATCGGCTCCATGTTGCAGCAGGGCATCAGTCTGTTGAGCGCGATCGACCCCCACAACCAGACCAAACTGACCGGCCTGACCTGCCTGAACTCCTGAAAGCGCATCTTCAAACACCACCGTTCGGCTTGGCTCAACCCCAAGCTGTTGGGCTCCTAGCAAGAAAGCATCTGGCGCAGGCTTTCCAGCCAGGTGCAGTTGATCAGCAAGATTGCCATCGACGATCGCACTAAAGCAGTCTTCAATGTCAGCCACTTTAAGCACTTCTTTGCAGTGATGGCTAGAGGATACAACCGCTGTCTTCAATCCCTGCTGGCGCAAATGGCGAACCAGAGCAACTGAACCGTCGTACACCTCAATACCCTGGGAATGCAGCACCTCACCAAAATAAATGTCCTTAAAGTTGCCCAGCCCACACACGGTATCATAATTGGGTGACTCAGTCGGGTCGCCATGAGGGAGCTGGATGCTTCGCGATTGCAAGAAACTCTCCACCCCGACATACCGCATCTTGCCGTCAACATAAAGCTTGTAGTCATTCGCCAGATCAAACGGTACAAAAGGCTTACTCATCTTCTCGGCGTGCTGTTTGAGAAACTGATCAAATAAGCGCTTCCAGCAGTCCGCATGAATCTTAGCCGTTGCCGTCAACACCCCATCTAAATCAAATAGAGCCGCGTCAAAGCGATCGGCTGTAATGCGGTGGGTCTGGTTCATGACAGTTTGCTCTCAATTAGGTATCGTCAACGTTTTGTCTGCCCAATGGCTTTCTTCCAAAAACTCCTGGAAAGTTGTTAGTAAGCCGGGAAACTCCTGATCCCGCAGGTGGGGCACGTCTGCCTGATAGCCATGATTGCGATACCACTGAATCAGGTCAAACAGTGACTTGCGAAACAGGAGTAAAAAGATCCACGGCGGCACTTCCTTATAGACGACTGGTTTTCCCTGAGCTTTGGCAAATGCGTCTGCCATTTGTCGGGGTGTCAACACATCTCCAGCTAGCTCGATCGCTTTGCCAATGTATTGTTCAGGATGTTTCATCACATAAGCAGCCACACGCCCCATATCCTTAGTGGTGATCAGATGAAGGGGCTTAGTCGGTTGCACTGCGAAGGAGAATGAGCCTTTGAGCACAGATGGACGGGTATACCGCTTCCAAAATTCCTCCATAAACAGGCAGGCTCGCAGCATGGTAGTCGGGAGTCCAGCTTGTTGAAGGATTTGCTCTACCTGATACTTTTGCTCGATATGTCCAATTCCTGAATGGCGATCGGCTCCTCCAGCAGAGTTGTAGACGAAATGGCGAATCCCGCTTGCTTGAGCAACCTGGGCTAATACTCTGGCTCTAGAAACCTCACGAGGGTCAGGCTTAGCAGAATCTCCGGCTGTCGCATGGCAGTAAACTCGCTCAACTCCTGCAAAGGCTTTAGCTAGAGAAGTGGCATCATCCAGATCGGCTTCCACTAGCTCTAACCCGGCTTGGCTGAGTTGAGCCAAAGAGGGTCGGCTTAAATCAATTTTACGGGTAAGAATTCGCAAGTCTGTGATGCCCTGCTCCAGCAGCCCTTGAATCGCATGGTGCCCCGTGCCTCCAGTGACTCCAATCAGAAGAACCTTGCCAATCTGACCCTCTACACCGCTGGACGAATCAGAACTGTTCATTGCGATCGCTCCTACCCCACGATTACTTCAGTCTATCCAAGCAAAGAGATTTTACTCCTTGGACCAGGAATTGTTTAATACCGATTTCAATAGATTTCGCGACACACCAATTTCTGTAAGGGCGCACTGCGGTGCGTCCCTACCTATATCTGCAACATGCTTAAGCTGACTTGATAAGCGCAACGCCGTTCTCCGGCAATGATATGTTCTACACGCTCAATGTTAATTTCATTTCCCAAGATAGATTGAAAGATTTCTAACTCCTTGGCGCAGAGTCCAGTGCAGGCAGTAGCAGCAGCGCAAATCGGGCAGTGATTCTCCACAAACAAAAATGAGCCATCTGGTTGAGCCTGCACCTCTGCCATGTAGCCTTCATGAGTGCGAATTTCAGCTAATTTGTGTAGACGTTGCTTGAGCGTTTGCTCCGCAGTTGTGTCGGGTGCTAGCTTACCTTCCATTTGCTGGGTGTAAGTTTCAAGCTGTTGCCGAGTGCGAACTTCTAACAAGCGGTCTAGCCCTGCTTCACCAAACGCTTCTTTGACAGAATTCAGCAAACTTAAAGTGAGTTCTGCATAACCATCAGGAAATAGGCGATCGGCGGCTGGGGTCAATTGCCACAGTTTTGCAGGTCGCCCCATGCGTCGCGGTTGTTCCTGGTAGGTCACCAGTTGTTCATCCTGCAAGGCGTAAAGGTGCTGCCGCACTGCCATCGCTGTAATTCCCAGACGAGCAGCAAGGGTTTCTGCATCCAAGCTGCCCTCCTGCTTTAAGAGTTGAACGATCGCCCGCCGCGTCCGAACAGCCGTTTCTTGAGTTTGCGTTTTCTTTACCATAGCTAGCTCTCTACCACACCTACAAAGTAAAAAAATCTCTTTACAAAGTCAATGGCGATCGCCTACTCTCTTTATAAAGGTTTTTCTTTAGAAACCAAGGCTTCTAAAATTCAACGTAAAAAATTTCCTGTATGTAGGAACTAGCGATGAAACGACCTGCTTTAATTGTCGCGATCGCCATTTTTCTGATCACCCATGCCACCAATCTACAAATTCCTTTGTATGGTACTTATGCAAGACTAGCGGGATTTGGCAATGGGATCTCGGCGATCGCCTTCTCGACCTATGTGGCGGGGCTGCTACCCACATTAATTTTGCTAGGTGGAGCGTCTGACCGAATTGGACGCAAAACGGTGATTCTCACCAGCTTGTTATTGGTCTGTGTTGCCACGTTTTTGATGATTGCCCAACCCACAATTTACACCCTGTTAATAACACGGGTGTTGCAAGGAATCGGGGTGGGGTTAATTACGGGAACCGGAACCGCTTATTTATCTACTCTGATGCCTCAGCACTCCGCTAAAGTTGCTGCTTACGTCAGCTTAACCACTGCTCTAGGATTTTCTAGTGGTGCCCTGTTTACCAATGCAGTTCTCTCCATTCAGGATTCATTGGTTCCATTTAGCTATTGGGTTGTCTTTGGTTTGATTCTCGGTTGCATCGGCTTAACTTTTGGCATTCCTGAACAGGCAACTACATCAACTCCCCTGATTCGACTGCCTGTATTTCCTTCAGCGACAATCTGGGCAGGACTAGCAATCGCCCTTGCCTGGTCATTAGCAGGCATTGTAGGCATCATCTTACCCGCTCAACTCACGCATTATGGGCTACCTAACTGGTCGGGTCCAATGTTATTCATCATTGTGATTGCAGGAGTTTTTTTTCAACCTGCTGCCCGACACATGGAAGCACGGCGATCGCTCCAGCTCGGTTCATTGCTACTGGTAATTGGATATGCCTTGTTTACGTTGGGTACAGCATTTGAAATTTTGAGTTTGGTGTTGATTGGGGTGGCGATCGCAGGTACAGCTTGTTACGGATTTACTTACCTGGGTGGATTGGCTGAAGTCGTGCGACTAGATAGCGCTCAACCAGCACGAGCCATTTCCGGCTATTTTGTCTGTGCCTATCTGGGATATGGCATTCCTGTGATTTTAATTGGCTTGTTCTCCGATCGCTTTGGTATTGTCAATACCCTTATCGGATTTGGAGCCCTTTTGTTGGTCAGCAATGTCTCACTCATTGCCATTTATCAAACCCTCAAGCAGAAGAAACGCCAACCTCATGAGCTTCTGTAGAAACATACGATTTGGAGTAATGGTTTCTCATGCCTTCTTACAGCGTATTGGGTAATTTCCTGTTTTTGCTTGGCTCACTTCTATTCACATGGGATGCGATTAACAATACTTGGATAAGTTTTTCGCCAAGATCATTTCTCATTTTAATGGCGTGTTGTCTTTTCACGACTGGCTGCGTTCTATTTCTGCTAGACGCTCTGATAAAAACGAATTCTTCAACTCGTTAAGATACATAGGTTTTTCATCTAATCAATCAGAGGTTCAAATCATGAAGGAATTTATTCTCTCGTTAGTTGCAGGTTGGATTGTGGGTGTTTTATTCGGGTGGTTAAAACTGCCGTTACCTGCACCTCCGCTGATGGGATTTGTCGGGGCACTCGGAATTTTATTGGGTGCCTGGTCGATTGATCAGGTCAAACACATCTTTCACTACTAATTCAAGTATCAAACTTACACAAAGGATGTCTAAACATGGCACATATTCTACAAGTAGATTCAAGTCCGAGAGGAGAACGCTCTATCTCTCGTGCATTAACTAAACAGTTTGTTCAGGCATGGCAACACACTTATCCAGAAGGACACATCACCTATCGGGATGTAGGAAGACACCCCGTTCCACCCATTGATGAAGCTTGGATTGCAGCAGCATTTACCCCTCCCGCTGGGATGACTCCAGCCTTAGAATCTGCTTTGGCGATCTCGAATGAGTTAATTGATGAAGTGTTGGCAGCAGACTTTCTGGTTTTTGGTGTTCCTATGTATAACTACAGCGTTCCTGCCAATTTCAAAGCCTATCTGGATCAAATTGTTCGGGTAAGGCGAACCTTTGTGGTTAGTTCTGATGGCTATGAGGGACTCGTGAAAGGCAAGAAAGTAGCAGTCATCACCACGCGAGGTGGCAGCTATGCAGGTGGCTCATTAGATTTTCAGGAGCCATACCTGCGGGCGGTGTTTGAATTGATTGGCATCACTGAGGTTGCCTTTATCCATGCAGAAAATTTGGCGATGGGAGCGGAAAAACGACAATTGGCGATCGCCACTGCCCAAAAATCTATTCATCAACTCATCACATCTTGGCAGCCGTCCATGCAGCACTCATGATTCAAACCGACTTGTTACCTGTATTGCTGTAATAATTTGGAGGGTTTCTTACAGCCATTTTCGGATGGGTAAGCCATAGCGTAGGGGCAGTTCGCGAACTACCCCTACAGAGATTTGTGGTTTATCCAACTGGAAATGGCTGTAAGGATAAATTTCTACCGTATCCCCCATACAGTTTCTACATGTTGCCGAAATGGAGTGGTAATTTCTCGTGGTGTGTTTTGAATGTATTCCACGACGCTATCCTGGTCAGATTTAGGAACTTGCTCAAGGTACTGCATTGCCGTCTCAACAGAAAACTCAACTCCTAATTCTTCGGTAAAGTTAGGAGGAATTGCTGTCCAAACTGCGGCGGGAATTTGCTGTTTGTGACACCATTGCCGCACAATGCGATCGACATTAACTTGTTCGGGATAGTCTTCGATAGAACTCAGATTTTGCTGTAGGTCGATGTAGCCAGTTTCTTCTGGACTTGCATTTTCTCGATCTTGGATGTCTTGAATCACATCAGCAAGATTTGTCCGCGAACTCCAAACAAACTGTGTAGGACAATCAGCGCCATTCACCGGATCAAGTACCAATGTGAGTGGACGGGCAGTTTTGACCCGTGTGAACTCCAGCGGAAGTACAGGGCCACCCTGCTGCCAAGTTCCTTCGTAGGGCAGATCTTGAGGCTTCCAAATTAATGAACTCCAACCCAAAATTGCGATCATGCTTCTCACTAAACACGGAAATTGAACAGCTTCCTTATCCTAACGAATGCTCAAAAATTGTATTTCCTTACAAAAAGGTTATACGGGCTAGTTGTTCCCCTAGCCATTTTTCCAGGCGCTTAGCTACCGATTTGCCTGATGCTACTAGCAAAGAAGGTTTGGCATTCTGAAGAAAAGCATTGGAGAGTTGCCATGACGACCTTATCAGACTTTTCAGATGAACTGGCAAATGCGATCGCCCAAGCTGCTCCGATGATTGTCACCTTACCATCAGGACGCTTTGCCATTAGTGGAGTTCATTGGCGATCGGGACTTGTTGTCACCACTGTTGATGCGGTGCGCTGCAAAAGAGATATGACGCTGATGACTCCAGAGGGTGCGTTGTCTGCAACTGTTGTGGGCACAGATCCGGGAACAGATCTTGCAGTGCTGCGCGTTGATGCGCCTGATCTACCGACTGCTGAGTTGGGCGACCTGGATACACTGCGAGTTGGGCATTTAGTGTTAGCGCTTGGACGTTCGGATGATGGTAATATTCGCGCTAGCTGCGGCATTCTGGCATCACTGGGAGGAGAGTGGCAAAGCTGGACAGGCGGTCGAATTGATCGCCTGATTCGTCCTGATATTCGACCGTTTCCGGGATTCTCTGGAAGTCCACTGCTCGACACTCGGGGTCGCGTTTTGGGAATTAATACGACGCATTCACGCGGTCGCTTTGCCATTACCATTCCGATCACAACAGTGAATCGCGTCGTGGATCAGTTGGTGCAACACGGACGGATTACACAGGGCTATTTGGGCGTAGGGCTGCAGCCTGTGGAGTTAACGACACAGTTGAAACAGTCACTCAACCTCACTCAGGAAGTGGGTGTGTTAATTGTGAGTGTGGAAGCAGATAGCCCCGCCGATCGCGCCGGAGTACTCATCGGAGATATTTTATTAACGTTGGGGGGTGAGGCGATCGCCAATGTGCAAGCGTTGCGATCGCAGCTCCGGTCAGAGCAGGTCGGTCAGCCCATTACCGCACAAATGATTCGGGGCGGACAGCTAGTTGAGTTGACTCTAACCATCGGTGAACGTTAACCCTGCCTGTGAGGAGGCTCCGGTGATTCGTGTTTTGATCGTGGCTCGCTCATTAATCATGCAAGCAGGGCTGGAGGCAATGCTGATCCACGAGCCAACGATTCAAGTCGTCGGACGCACGGCTGATTTAACGACGCTGGAGCAATTCTTCCGCTCTCAACAGATCGATGTGGTGGTACTGGAGTTTGCCCTGCTGACAGATACCAACCTGGAGATGTTGACCAGTCAAGAGGAGGTAGCGATCGCTCTCCTGGTGAGTCCAACTGAAGCTTACTCCGCCATAGCACTGCTGAGATCAGGTGTTCGCGCAATTTTACCCCTGGATATCACAACGGATGAAATGATTCTCACGGTTGAGGCGATCGCAGCGGGTTTGGTGGTCTTGCATCCTGATGTATCTGACATTCTGCTTCAGGAATTGCCTGAATCGAATGAGCCCGTACAGTCTGAGGCTCTGGATGCCCCTCTCACCCCCCGCGAAGTGGAAGTGCTGCAACTGATGGCAACGGGTTTGGGGAATAAGGCGATCGCCCGTCAGCTCAACATCTCTGAACACACCGTCAAGTTTCACATTAGCTCGATCTTCTCTAAGCTCAACGCTTCTAGTCGCACCGAAGCAGTTACGCTGGGAATGCGACAGGGACTTATTTTTATTTAATTCAGCTTCAATTCAGAGCTAATTCAAGTAGTGGTATTACGACACCAGTGTATGTTCTGCCCCTATTCTCGGTCTTGACGGCGCTTTTACTTTTTGAAGCAGTCGTAATAGATTTCTACCCAGAATTAATGCTTCCTGTTTAGGAGGTAAACCGAGCAAACGAATTTTGTGTAACTCTAGACCGGGATGTAACCAGGGACCATCCGAACCAAAGAGAACTTTGTGAGCACCACCGCGCTTAACTGCTTGTACCACATAATCGAACCGTCGAACGCCTGATGTATCAGCGTAAACATTGGGAAATCGAGCAATTTGATCAATGACTCTCAGATGAGCACGCCAGTCATCAGCAAAACTGCCAAGATGGGGCAAGATGAAATTCACGTCTGGGTATTGTGGAGCCAACAGTTCAATAACATCTGTTTTACCAGCAACATCGTAGAGGAGCGGAAGCCGAAAGCGACGGGCAACCTCACACACTTCGCGAGTGGCAGGGGCTTCATGTCCGTGAACTTTGATGCCGCAAAATCCCCACTGGTTAACTGCTTGCTGAATAATTTGATAGACACGACCGCGATCGCGCTGAGCATGAATAAAAGCAAAACCAATAAAGCGATCGGGATACCTGGCGACGATTCGAGCCGTATGAGCGTTCGCCTGTCCATAGTTACTGTGAAAGGGCGAAAAGATGACTGTTTTGTTAATTCCCGCAATATGTGCCCGCTTCAAGTAAAGTTCAACAGGTGCATCTGTATCCCACGGTCCTGTGAGTAAGTCACCTTTTCCAGCATGACAGTGACAATCAATGATCATGGTATGTGTGAGTGCTGAGTTCTGAGATATCGCAGTCAGTAAGGATGAAGAAGGGAGGATGAAGAATAAAGCTGAACTGTACTCCAGCATGGGTTGGGTGAAGCATCGCGTAACCCAACAGAATTGAGACTTTAGCTTTTAGCCCAAACTTTAGTTCAAGGCACAGGAGGATCTACTTGATCGTCAGGTTAGGACTAACGTTACCGTAAGATTGCTGGTCTTGTTGTGCCTCCTCCTAAGCGAGGCTTTGACCTGACCTCCAATAGACCTAAGGGACACCATAGCACTGTCCCTGTTTCTGCTAGGCGTAATCACTGTAACTCGATGCTTTGTAAGTAGAGCTTCTGTAATTTGTAGCCTTTTCCTACTGTTCCATTTCCTGTGAATGGTGATTTCGACAGGAGTTTTAACCAAGCTTCCACCCTCTTGCTCATTGCGCCAAGCATCTGACTCTGTTGTTTTTAACTTCAACTTACCTCCGAGGTTACCAAATCTTCTCCTGACAAGAGCTTCGTACCTGGTACCTGGTGTTGGTTGGTCTGCTAACTTGAGTATTTCTTTCTGGTCATGAGATTCTCTCCCCGTGAAAAGGTTCTGTCTCAATCTAATTTCAACTCCCTCTGTCGCAGCCATGTAATCTACGTCTGAGCGAAGAGGTGCTTCAAACAAATCACGGGTGCTTGAGTAATGGCTAACAAGATTACGTACCTCCGGAGCTAGAGGTGTTTCAAATAAAGTACTTTTATTTTGCTTGCCGTCACTAGGTGAAATTTCAGCAAAATCTTGCTCCCAAGACCAATTCTGGTCATTGTCCTCTGGAGTGCTGAGTGACTCAAACAGCCATTGATTTTGCAGAGCCTTTTTTACTGTAACGGGATTCTCTGTCATGATTTTCTCCACTGCATATCGTGTGGGTTAAGCCGTTGAGGCTCATGAATGAGGCCCGAAGATTCATTAATAAGTGTCTGAATCTCGCTGACGAATATCTGAGACTCGTCAGCGATCGCCAAGCTATTACGCATGGGACTTAAAGATTCAAACTGGACACTCAGAGCTTGGTGTTTCAGACCCGCATATTGAACACGCTGCCCTAGCCCATCATTTTTGGGCCAGGCATCATTCCCCTGGGTCTGCCAATTATCGGTTCGCGACGCATTCCAGAGGGTGGCGCACCGGGCATGTAAACCTGGCGCGGTGGCGGAGTTGGGCGGCTAACGCGCATTCCCTCTTCGCTCGAAATCCACTCTTCGGCGTATTCGGCGATCCGCAGCAGCAGAGCTTCAAACTCGCTGCGGTTTTTCTGAAGCACAAACGGTTCTGCTAACCAGCGAATAATCTCACGTCCAGCGACCGCCATCCGGTTCATCGTACTAGCATGAACTGATTCGTGGAAGTACTGCCACAAAACGAGTTCAATCAGTTCCCAGGCGTTATCGGCTCCAAATTGAGCGCGAACATCAGACGATTCCAGGATCTTAAAGCATTCAGCTAGTGCTTGACTGGTTTCAACGCGCAAGACGTTGATGTAGCCGTAGGATGAATTCTTCAGGTTGTTGCGGAGGTCTAGTCCAGAGCGGCGAACGATCGCAATTGAGCCAAATGTTGGATCGGTAGCGCGTTCGCGAATTACCTCACTGATGCGCTTATCACGCCAATATTTTGCCGCTTCGCCAATGAAGTGTGAAAATAATCCGTGAAACTGGGGATTGGGACGCGCACCGGGTCCAGGATCAACCGTGGTGTAGCCAAATACGCGCCGATAGGCTCGCATCCGTTCGCGTTTGTGATAGCGCAAGATGTTGTGCTTGTCGAAGCGGTAGAGCCCATAAGCACCCTCACCGCTAGAAATTCGCAGTGTACCGGCTTGAAAGAGTTCTTGCAGTTTGTCGATCACGCGGAACACGCCGAGCCGTTCGTGCATGTAGAGGTAATAGAGGTCGGCGCTCGCCAGGATACGCTCACTCCTGACCGTATCGTCATAATCCACTACCCCACTTGATACTCGTGCATCACCAAGATCGGTGGTGGCATCTTTACCGAATCCAATTAAATCAGCCAGTCCCCCATCTGCCGGAGCGCTTTTTCCATTTTGAGAAGCGTCATATTTTTGTAGCTGGTCATCGACCATGCGGTTGAGTACTTCTGCCAACTGCGGGTTAGCAACCAGTTCTGGTCCAAGTTGTTCGATCGTGTTTTGCAACAGTGCCGCGATTTGGTCATTGCGGCGATCGTAGTCGCGTGCTTTCATAATCAGATTCCTTATCAACTAGTGCAAACGAAATTCACGAGTGCAAACAAAACTTACATCAAGGTCCCTCCCAAGGGACGCTCTGATGAAATGCTGCCTACGCCTAGGCTGGCTAGCGTGTCGAGCTGATAGATCAGTTCGCTCAAGCTTTGCTGTACGCGCTCAAACGCCAGTACTTTGCCGAGCAGCTTGCCTTGGTTTCTATTGCTGAGCAGTCTGCCAGCCGGATCCTTCTGTGGCAGAACTGCATACAGAACTACACCAATCGTCCAAAACAGCGTGTCAGCCTGGTCGGTGACGAAATCCAAGCCAAACTGTCCAGCGGTTGACAGCACCGAAGGAGCCTCTAGGCTGGTGAAGCGATCGACCCACTCATCAAAATCATTCACAGTAATGTCGGGTAAGATGATCGCGGCTTGGGTATTTCCCAGGGTAATCTTGCCTGGAATGTTTGGATCTTCCGTTGGAGCTTGCAGATTGCTAAACAAGGCCGAGTCTGAGCGGCGTTCGCTTTGGGTAAAGGCAATCGAATCCATTGCTGACATCAGGTTGGCGTTGCTGTCGGCGATTACAGGCAGCATAATGCTGGCACGCGATAAGCGATCGCTGTAGCGTCCGGCAATAGTCTCGGTATTTGTCTTGGACTCTTCGTAATTTCTCCAACTCCGAAGCAGCGTTTTGACATGCTCAAGCAACAGTGCAAAGCCTGCGACCTGCGTTTCGTCTTCGAGCGTGACTGGAACAACTTTGAGTTCTAGACCAAACACCTGACCGCGCCCCCAGTGGCCCTCTTCGCCTAAGCGGTATAAGTAACCATCTACCTTTCCTTCTTCACCTGTGCCAAGGAGTGTTTTAAAGTAAGAATTAACCCGCTGTTTACGAGGTTCGTCGAGCCGCCCAAACTCATCGATTAAGCTGCGAATTTGCGATCTCACCAGAGCGCGTAAGGCGTTTACAGCATCAATGTCTGATTTAGGATCAAACGGAGTCAAGCCATCCAACACTTTCAGGGCATCACTACCAATAATTGATGCCTGACGATAGAGATTTGCTTGCTCAACTGAAAGCTGTCCGCTTGCTCCTTCGGTAATGGGTGAGTGCAGAGATACTAAGCTGCGGGCGGGCTGCATCATCACTTGCCCATCTTTTGCCGTGGGAAAGGCACTGTTCAGCGCACTGATAAACCCATCGGGACCACGACCGGGCGATCGCCCCAGCACTTGCGTTAGTGCTCGTTCCACTTGCAAAGTGAGTGAACTTGCAGCGCTGGATGCCCCTGATCGAACTGAGCCATTGTCATAAACAGTAGTTTCATTGGTGGCAGAACGCCCCAGAACGCGCGTGATTTGCGCGAGTTGGTCGGCAATCAAAGCTTCCCTGGGAAGCGTACCTGCAATAGTGGCAGACGGTCCAAATAACTTATCGATGAAGCTCTGACGCAGTTTTTGTAAATTCTCAGGAGTGAGGCTTATTTCAGAACCTGCTGTGTCCTTGAAAGGAAATGCCATCTTTGCAACCTCATTAATATTGAAAGGAATGTTTTGAGAAACCGCTTGAAAGTTAACGCTTAACGTCGTCCCAAGATGCGGTAGAAATTGTCAGTAATCGTTTGGGGTGGGGCGAGACGCTGATCGAGCGCAAACCGAGCAGCGCTAATCATTAATCGAATTGGAACGGTACCGGGGTCTTCACCCTTTGCCAGCCGCCGACCTGCCAGCTCAATTAGCCCCATTTGTGCCGGGTCAAAGTTCACCACCTGCACCATTGACTTGTTGCCAAACTGTTTGTAAGGCTGAAACACCAGTGTATCCACCACCATTTCAGCCGCCGGATAAAAGGTCTTCATGAAACTGGGGGGAATGTCATTTGGCGTAATCCGAGGATAAAGCCGCTGCCACACCCGCTCTAACTCGGTTGCCATCTTGGTGAACCCCAGCCGCTTTAGCAGAATCAAATTGATCAGCACTCGCAGGTAAGGCGTTGGATGCACCGACAGCGGGTTGAATTGGACTGTATCAGCAGGCGATCGCCCCACCACATCCATCAATGACTCCACCGCAGCAGGACCACCTAGCACCAGCGCAAACATATCTGCCATGGTTTCCTTGTGCCATCGCGCCCACACCTGAGCAATCTGAGAGGGAAAACGTCCCTCTGTTGTCAAGCGGTGATAGAGACGGGCAGGAACGACCTCCCACAAACCCAAATCTGCCTGGAGGTTGTGAGACACTTCATGCAACACGCTAGAGAGTGCCCACACATTATCCAAACGATGCTGGGGCAGCATAATCAGCGGAAACAGATTTGAGTTGCGACGTAGTTTTGACAGCGGCACTCCCCGGCGGAAGGTGGCTGGACTGAAACCGCTGTCAGCATAGCTAAATGGCAACAAGCTAGGGGTGGGCTGAGCCGTACCGAGACCACTGTAAACTCTTTCGTAGCAACCGATCGCAATGCGATCGATCGTTCGCAACCGTTCCCCAAATGATGAAAGCCGCTGCACAAATAAATCAAAGTAAAAATCCCAAATTCCTTCCAAATAAAGGACTTGGTTACTCACTGTTTGTTTACGCTCCAGCAGCACTCGTAACTGCTGGCTTGCAGGTTCACGGCGTGCTGCATTAGCAGCAGCTTCCACCCAACGCGCATTTTCGGTCAGTCGGCTGCGAAACTTTTCAATGAACCGATTCACAGCTTCAATGTGAGCCTCGCTAGGGGCTGCTGGTCCAGTCCCAAACTCATCTTTAGCAAACGGACGCAGCGATTTGGAATGCCGCATCAGGTTAATGGCTTGGACGTTTAGCCAATTATCCATCAGGCGCTGCTCGCTGGGAGTGGCAGCTCCTTGGAGGTTATCACCAGAAACAACCTTCGGGGGTGGGGTAGGCTTTGCTGAGGTGGTTTTTGGAGTGGCGGGTGCAGATGCCACCTTAAATGAGGCAGGTGAGGATACCATATTCGATTAGTGGCTGGAAGTGGGGACGGTTTGATGCATTCTGTTACGAGCTACATTTCAAAACTTAGAACTCGTAACCTTGTTAGCGAACAGCCCTTTTGCTGGCGCAACTAGGACAGCGGGCAGCCTGAGCAGCAGCGCGGCGGGGATTTGACGGAGCAACACGCTGACGCAAAACTGCATTCCGGGTGATAGAGCGCTGTACAGTTCGAGGATTGTTTAATACCTGTTGTGCTGAGGCTGCCATTGCTTTGACTGCCATTGCTCCAGTAATGGGCTTACCGGCACGGGAGGCAGCCTTTAGAGTGGCAACTGTTCGCCGTTGAATGGCAGGAACCGTCCGCAAGAGCTGTTTGCCGACCTTACCCTGCTGGCGCAATGTCTTCACTAATCGACCATTGGCTTGAGCCAGAATAGGGGTAACGGGTCTGAGTGCCCGCTGTCCACCCATAATCGTGATCGTGATCGGCAACGCCGCAGCCGCAGCCGCTTCTGCCTCTGCCTCTGTTCCGGCTTCTGCCGCTTGTGCTGCTAAAACCTCAGTTAGAGCGGCTTCATGAGCAATTTCAGTGTTAGCAACTTCTGCTTCAAACTCATTTGTGCCAAATAGTTGAGCTTCTAGTTGAGCCGCCTCCATTTCACCCTCTTTTAATAAGGCGCTGGTGAGTTTTCCAGCTAGTGGTCCTGCAACCGCTCCTACACCCGGTATCATTCCCACTAATGCTCTTGCTGCCATTGGGGCAAGCCTTTTGGCGATCGGAGCTGCCACTTTGGCTAGTGATTTCAGCCCTCTGCCCAACTTCTTGAAGAAATACTCACCCTCATCCTCAAATTCAGGATTGTATAAAGCAGCTTCCTGCTCCCACTCACTTTCATATTCGGGATTGTATAAGGAAGCTTCCTGCATTTCCCACTCACTTTCGTATTCAGGGTTGTACTGGGAAGCTTCCTGCTCCCACTCACTTTCGTATTCGGGGTTGTACTGAGAGGCTTCTTGCATTTCCCACTCATTCTCGTATTCGGGGTTGTACTGAGAGGCTTCTTGCATTTCCCACTCATTCTCGTATTCAGCAGTAGAAAAGGGATTGCTATACTGAGAAACTTCATGGGAAGCAGGTATTTCAAATACAGCCTCGTTTTGCATTACCATAATTCAACAGTCTCCTTTTGTTTGAATGAACTATGCGGAACGGGAAATCGATCGACCCGGAGCAACGGTACGCTGACGAATAATGGCATTGCGAATCATTGCCTTGGTCAAAGTTTTGGGGTTGCCAAATACTCGTGCAGCTTGAGCCGCCATTAATCGCTGAGCTAATGCCGCATTGATTGGCTGACCTGCACGTCGAGCCGCCCGTAAACTGGCGATCGTGCGACGCATGATGGTTGGCATCAGCCGCAAAAGCTGACGACCCGCCGGACCTTGACGATGTAAGAGCCGAACAAGTCGAGCGTTCGCTTGCACTAGAACTGGGATAATGTAACGTAAGGGTCGCTGTCCGTTCATACTCTTAACCGTGCTACTGACGGCAGCTCCCAGTAATGCCTCAGCTTCACTTTCACTTTGGCTGTGGCTTGCTTCGGCAGCTAGCACTTCAGTCAAGGCGGCTTCGTAGGCAGCTTCTGTATTGCTAACTTCTGCTTCTGCCTCGTTTGTCCCAAAGAATTCTGCTTCCATCTGGACTGCCTCCATTTCGCCTTCTCGCAGCAAGGCACCCACAAGTTTTCCGGCTAAGGGGCCGGCAGCAGCTCCGACACCGGGTATAGCTCCGATGAGTGTTTTGGCAGCAATGGGGGCCAGACGCTTTGCTAGGGGAGCGGCTACTTTGGCAATTTTTCCAATTCCTCGCAAAGCTTTTTTGAAGAAATACTCACCTTCTGTTTCCCACTCACTCTCCATTTCAGGATTAGACGAATGCAGAGCTTCCTGGACTTCCCACTCATCCTCAAACTCCGGATTGGAGTAAGGATTGGCGTAGGGAGTTGATTCTTGCACTTCCCATTCATTAGCAAACTCCGGGTTGGAGTAATTGGTGGATTCTTGCATCTCCCACTCATCTTCTAGGTCTAGGTTTGAGTAGGGTGGTGACTCAAATTCCATTTCGGCAGTACTTGCTCTGCCGTTGGCATACCCGTTTGTCATGTTTGATCTCCCAGTTTGATTAGGGGTGTAATTTCTTAAGTTTTTTCAGTACTAGGTACTGAAAATATCCCAAACTACGGATTTGATTAATGCAAGAAGGTACATCAATCAAACCAAAACGCCATATCAATTAGTTTCTGGAGCGCTGCGAGTTGAGCCAGAGCAGACGTTGTGGGACTTGCCCTGGATATGGCTGAATGCCATAAACACCAAGTTAGAGGATGTTTTTAGAGGTGTCAGTACCCTCGTGGGGTACTTATCTCTTACAAAATGAGTAGCATCAACAAAAGCTAAACAGGGTTTAGCAACGTTTCTCTAAAAATAGGCTACAGAGGGAAGGGCACTCCGCGTCGCGGAGTGCCCTTCCAGTGTTGCTGATTTGATGTATGAATTTCGTCGGGTGACACATTGCCATCCCCCTACAAAGAGGATTGAGAGCCGTGAATCACACCCGTATATTTAGCAACGCCCAAAGTTTTTCTCTAAAGCAAACTAAAGGCTATGGTTTTAAGAGCGTATTGTCACGATTTAACAGTTTTTCAATGGATCTAAAAATTACCAATGCAATTCTGCCCGGACGGCAAGGACAGTGGGATGTGGGAATTGCGGGCGATCGCATCACCCACATTGCCCCAACTCTAGCCGCATCCGCAACTCAAACTCTAGATGCTCAAGGGAACCTGCTGATTCCAGGACTGGTGGATGGGCACATTCACCTCGACAAAGCCTTGATTCTCGATCGCTATCCAGCTTTAGATGGCACACTTGATGAAGCCCTACGCGAAACTTTGAAACTGAAGCAATCATTTACGATTGAGGATATCCAGAATCGGGCAAGACGGGTAATCGAGCAGGCGATCGCCTTTGGCACAACTGCCATGCGAACTCATGTCGAAGTCGATCCAACGATGGGGCTTGATGCGATGGAGGCATTGCTGCCTTTGCGGAAAGCTTACTCCTGGGGCATTACCCTACAGCTTGCCGTTTTTGCCCAAGAGGGAATTACAAACCACGATGGATTAAGGGATCAACTCCGTCAGGCGCTAGCAATGGGAGGAGATGCGATCGGTTCTGCCCCTTACGTCGATCCAGATCCAAAGCGAAATATTGAAACTGTATTTGATCTGGCGCAGGAGTTTGACTGTGATGTTGACTTTCATCTTGACTTTTTAGATAACGATGAGCCGTTACTCTTACCGTTCGTGATAGAAGAAACGGTCAGGCGAGGCTGGCAGGGACGGGTTTGCCTGGGACACATGACCAAGCTAGCAGCCTTAACACCTTCAGAACTAGAGACGTTTGCTGCTGCAATGCGAGAGGCAGGAGTATCCGTTTTAGCGTTACCTGCAACTGACTTATACATGATGGCTCGCAAAGATACTCACAATGTTCGTCGTGGCATTGCACCTGTGCATCGTTTAGCAGAATTAGGAGTCACGGTTGGGCTGGCGACCAACAATGTCTTCAATCTGTTTACTCCATTTGGAGACGGCGATGTGCTGAAGCTATGTACCTTACTAGCGCAAGTGCTGCACCTGGGAACCGTATCGAGCCACCAGCTTTGTCTGGAAATGGCAACCAGTCAGGCAGCAGCGGCGATTGGCATCCAGCATCACGGAATTGCAGCCGGCAATGTAGCTGATCTGGTATTGCTGAATGTGCGTTCAGTCAGTGAGGCGATCGGTGCTGCCCCAATGGGACGCACTGTTATTAAAAATGGAGTTGTTGTGGCACAAAGCAAAGTAGAACAACAGTGGTTTGTTCCCAAGCTAGTTTCTCTGTGATCGTGCTGTCCTAAACAGGAGCATGAATTCTAATACAAACAATGGCAGCAGCCCTAAAATGCTGGCAGGGTTGGGGAGAATAGTAGGGGAAAACAATCAACTTTGAGATGGACGAATTACAACAGTTGCTACAGGATTTAGACGAACGCATTGAATCGAGGGTTCAGGCTATTCGATCTGAGCGAGACTGGTGGCCCTGCCGACGGGGGTGCGACCATTGTTGCCGTCACCTTGCCCATCCTCCTGAACTCAGTACTGCGGAATGGAAACGGGTAGATGAAGCCGTCGCGCAACTCCCAAATTTAGAACAGGTTGTCGTCGAACAGAAGATCATTGCCCTTCTGCAACAGATTGCAGAAAACACCCTCGGCTTATCCGTTGTGTGTCCCTATCTGAATGAGGAGGGAGCTTGCCGAATTTATCATGCTCGCCCGATCGCCTGTCGAACCTATGGTTTCTTTGTTGCCCGTGATCAAGACCAGTACTGTCAGCAGGTTGAGACCGAGATTAATCAGCGTGGGGAGAATGCAATCGTGTGGGGCAACGCGGAAGCAATTTGTCATGACCTTGAGCGGATGAGTGGTGCCCCTATTGCTTTTGAGAAACACTATGGCGATCGCCTTATCAATCAGTCGAAATGAGTCCGATGCCCATTCCAAGAATTAGGGCTACAGTAGGTTGCCTCTCCCGCTGTAGCCCTTTTCTGTTGCAACATTAGACTCATAAAGATGTAGGATTTGTGAAACTCTAGACGAACAAATTTAAATGCGAATTTTACTTAAGTTTGCACGGGCGATCGATCGCCTGATCGAGGTCTTGGGACAAGGGGCAGATTGGCTCGTAATCCTAACTGTCGCCGTTGGTTTTTATAACGTGGCTGTCCGCTATATTGGACGATTTATTGGATTGCAGCTTTCCTCCAATGTTCTCATTGAGCTGCAATGGTATTTATTCTCAGTTATCTTTTTGCTGGGCTTTGCTTACATTTTGAAGCACGACCAGAATGTACGGGTCGATTTTTGGTATGCCCACTGGAGCGAACGACGAAAAACCTGGATTAATTTGATTGGAACGCTGTTCTTTCTAATTCCGTTTTGCATTCTGGGTCTTTATGTTGCGTTCAACCCCGTGTTGCCATCTTGGGGGCAACTTCCAGATGGAACGTGGGGAAGCTAGGAGGTTTCTTCTGATGCCAATGGGTTGCCCCGTGCCCCAATCAAAACCATGCTACTGGTAGGATTAGCTCTGCTGTTGTTACAGGCGATCGCCCAAACTATCAAGTATGCTGCCCTTCTATTAGGACGGCCAGTCAATGTGCAGCAAGATGCAGAACAACTTCCCTACGAATAAAGTTGGCTAAAACTGCCCTCAAATGCACAGTTTTACAGCTTAAAAGATAACTAATTAATCATCGGGAGCAAGACCAGTATGGGGTTTGAGTGGCTGGCGATCGCCATGTTTGTCGTCTTTTTTATTATTCTAATCAGCGGGTATCCCGTAGCGTTTTCCTTTGCGGGAACGTCTTTAATTTTTGGGGCGATCGGTTTGGCAGTGGGTGCTTTTAACCTCAACCGCTTGCTGCTGCTGCCGAATATCTGGTTTGGCACGATGTCAAACTTCACCCTACTTGCTATTCCCTTCTTTGTATTTTTAGGAGCCATTCTAGAGAAATCTGGCATTGCTGAGGAATTGCTAGAAACAATTGGCATTTTGATGGGGCGATTGCGCGGCGGATTAGCCCTAGCAGTCGTAATTGTAGGAACCATGCTCGCTGCAACAACGGGTGTAGTTGCTGCAACCGTGATTGTGATGGGAATGATCTCACTACCAATCATGCTGCGCTATGGCTATGACAAGCAGCTTGCCTCTGGTGTGATTGTGGCATCTGGAACTCTTGCTCAGTTAATTCCTCCCAGCCTGGTATTGGTCGTTCTGAGTGACCAGATTGGCGTGTCAGTAGGAGATTTGTTTTTAGGCGCGTTAATTCCTGGACTCATGCTAGCGGGGTCTTATGCCCTATATGTTTTGGTAGTGGCGCTAATGCGTCCCCAAACGGCTCCGGCACTCCCTCCAGAAGTGCGAATGATTGGCGGTATGGCTTTATTTCAAAAACTTTTAAAGGCGGTTCTACCACCCATCTTGTTAATTTTTGCAGTGCTGGGCAGCATCTTTTTTGGCATTGCAACTCCGACTGAGGCAGGAGCCGTTGGAGCTGTTGGAGCCTGCGTGTTAGCAGCCCTCAACCGACGCTGGAATCAAAAACTTATCCGTGATGCAGCCCATTCCACGGCATCGATTACGGCTCTCGTGTTGATTATTCTTTTTTGTTCTTCCTTGTTTAGCCTTGTCTTTGATGACTTGGGTGGCAAGCGACTGATTACCGAATTGCTGGTCAGCTTACCGGGTGGTTATCTTAGCTTTTTGATTGTCAGTAATATTGTGATTTTTTTGCTAGGTGTTTTTCTAGAGTTTATCGAGATTTGCTTTATCGCGATGCCGCTACTAGTGCCCGCAGCACAAGCTTTGGGAATCGATATGGTTTGGTTTGGGGTGATTATGGCAATTAATCTGCAAACCGCCTTTATCTCACCCCCAGTTGGGTTTTCCCTGTTCTACCTGCAAACGGTTGCGCCCAAGGAAGTTAGCACGATCGACATTCACCGAAGTGCCCTTCCTTTTATGGCATTACAAGTTGTGGTGTTATTGATCGTGATTGCCTTTCCCCAAACGGTGAGTTGGCTTGTGAATGCGTCGTTTCAGTAAAGCTGGTGATGCTATTCGTTCAACTTGCTGTAGGTGAAACGGGTAAAGCTGGATTCATTCAGATTGTCCCAGGCATAAACGCGATCGCGAAATTCTCTCCATTCCGAGTACACGGACTGAAAATCAGCATCTTGGGCGGCAAATTCGTCATAGAGTTCTAGGGCAGCTTGTTGTGCAGCCTCCATAATTTCATCACTGTAGGACCGTAACTGAACGCCCTTATCTACTAGCCGCTGCAACGCTTCATTGTTACGGGTTTCATAGCGTGAGAGCATGGTCACATTCGCTTCATAAGCGGCTGTTTGCACGGCGGACTGATATGGGGGGGGAAGGTTGTTCCATTCGTTGAGGTTGATTTGTACCTCTAAAGTTGCGCTCGGTTCCCACCAGCCGGGATGATAGTAGTATTGAGCAACTTCTATTCAATCCAAGTTTTTCATCATCATAAGGGCCCACCCATTCTGCGGCATCGATCGCCCCCGTTTGAAGTGCCTGGAAGATTTCCCCACCGGGTAAATTCTGCACGGTCACGCCTAGTTTTGCCATTACCTGCCCACCCAGTCCAGGAATACGCATTTTCAAGCCTCTCAGGTCATTCACGGACTTAATCTCTTTGCGAAACCATCCGCCCATTTGGGTGCCCGTATTACCAGCGGGAAACTGAATCACATTAAACTTGCTGGCATAGAGTTCTTGCAGTTTTTGCAGCCCTCCGCCTTCATAGAGCCACGCGTTTTGCTGTTGCGCCGTCAGCCCAAAGGGAACTGTTGTGCCAAAGGCGAGAGCCGGACTTTTGCCAAGGTAATAGTATGAAGCCGAGTGCCCACAGGGAACCGCACCTTGAGACACAACATTCAGCACTTCAAGTGGAGGAGCCAGTTCACCCGCAGCTCGGGGAGTGATCTTGAACCGATCGCCAGTCAGGCTAGCGAGGCGATCGCTAAACACTTGAGCGCCCCCAAAAATTGTGTCCAGAGCAACGGGCCAACTTGTCGCCATTTCCCACTCGATCGTCGGTAAATCGGTGGTGCTAGGGGCATTAGATGTTCCAGTGGCAGAATTAGACTGCTGACAGGCGGCAAGTCCTGCTGCACTGATGGTTCCAAGGGCAATCTGGTTCAACGTGCGGCGTTTCATGGCGGGTTTCTCCAACGTGACGGGATTGATTTTAATCGGCTGAATCGACTGGTTAACCGAGTTGGGTGGCTCAACTATGACGAAAACCATTTCCTCGTCGGTAAGGGCTGCCCGACTCCAGAAGTCTGAAGGGATGACTTCAAGCAGCATGGGTGCAAGCAGTGAAGCGATCGCGGGAATGGTGTATTCCCTTCATCAACCTTTGTAAACGGCGATCGCCCAACTCGATTAGAGGCGGGGTCTAAATATTTTCTCAGATTATGCGCTTGTCCCTATACCAGAAAGAGTTCCGATTTTCCAGGTACAGATTATCGGGGTACAGGGTGGTACACAAGACTTCCTGCGTGAGTGGTCCGTGGCGGAGCCGTGCTACCACTCACACAATTCCAAAAATTAGGGTTACAGATGGAAGGGCACCCCGCGGAGCGGGGTGCCCTTCCATCTGTAACCTCTTTTTAGAGAGACGGTATTACACCTCAAAAAGTGATCGATGTAGGAGGTTTACAGTATGAATGTTGCTTTAATGGACAGCTTGTGAATCCTGTAGACCTGACTCAGTACCCTTATCCCTCAACTCGTCGAGTTGTTTTATCTCAACACGGCGCGGTGGCGACTTCCCAACCGCTAGCGGCAATGGCTGGAATGGAGATGCTGGTTGCTGGGGGAAATGCTGTCGATGCTGCGATCGCCACCGCGATCGCCCTCACCGTTGTTGAACCAACCTCCAACGGCATTGGCTCTGATGCGTTTGCTTTAGTTTGGGACGGTAAGCTGCAAGGGTTGAATGCTTCTGGATACAGCCCCGCAGCCCTCAGCCTTAAAGAATTTGATGGGATGAGAAGTGTACCTGAGCTAGGTTGGCTACCCGTCACCGTGCCAGGGGCAGTCTCAGCCTGGAGAACCCTCTGGGAAAGATATGGCAAACTTCCCTTTGAACGTTTGTTTGAGCCTGCTATTCGATGTGCAGACGGGTTTCCGGTTTCACCTGTGACCGCCCAAGCCTGGAAGCAAGCTGAGCAGGTTTATTTGCCTCAAACCGCTGCTGAATTTGAACCTTTTAAGGCTGTTTTTTTCCCGGAGGGGAGAGCACCTCGACCGGGTGAAATATGGCGCAGTCCCTTACATCGCAAAACTTTGGAGGCGATCGCCAACAGCAGGGGAGATAGCTTTTATCGAGGAGAGCTAGCAGAAAAAATGGCGGCTTTTGCAGCAGCGACCGGAGGGTTTCTAACGCAAGCTGATTTGGTTGCTCATCAAGCAGATTGGGTAGACCCGATTTCTACAACCTATCGTGACTTAACCGTGTGGGAAATTCCGCCAAATGGTCAAGGGTTAACCACACTTTTAGCGCTCAACATTCTAGAGAATTTTGACCTTGCTAATCATCCACGTGACTCGGTTGAGAGCTATCATTTGGCGATCGAATCGATGAAGCTGGCGGTTGCAGATGCCTATCGCTATATTGCTGACCCACGACATATGGAGTTTCCCTATGAGTGGCTGTTGGATAAGTCATACGCTCAGGAGCGCAGCAAGCTCATTGGAACAAATGCTTTGCCCCTTGCTCAACCAGGTTTACCGAAAGGAGGAACGGTTTATCTGGCTGCGGCAGATGGAGAACTGATGGTGTCTTTCATCCAATCAAACTATGCGGGTTTTGGCAGCGGTATTTTAGTGCCTGATACGGGTATCGCGCTGCAAAATCGGGGAACTGGATTTGTTTTGCAGCCTGATCATCCCAACTGCTTCCAACCTCGCAAACGTCCTTTTCACACCATCATTCCGGGTTTTCTCACAAGAGATGGAAAGCCTTTAGGCCCGTTTGGAGTGATGGGTGGGGCAATGCAGCCACAGGGACATCTTCAAGTGGTGGTCAACCTAGCTGATTATGTAATGAATCCGCAGACTGCTCTGGATGCTCCTCGCTGGCGATTTATGGAAGACAACAAGGTGTTGTTAGAGCCACAAACGCCTGAAGATGTGGTGGCAGGACTGCAAAATAAGGGACACCAAATCGGTATCACTACAGAAGCCTCATACTTCGGCAGAGGACAAATGATCTTGCGTCATGATGATGTGTTGATGTCTGCCTCAGAACCTCGTGCAGATGGTCTTGCAATCGGTTGGTAATACCTTATCTCACGGAGGGAGTGCTCTGGGCGATCGCCCAGAGCACTCCCTCCGTGAGATACAAAGAAGTAACCAAATCAAGCAGGTTAACTGATGCTGCTATAGTAAATGACAGCAATAAATAAGATGGGAAGCAGAACCGCTAGCGTTACAGCAAAACGAAAGATTGGATTCGGCAATTTTTCAGGAGTAATCACATCACGCTTGGTCGGATCAGCGGATTCCTGCTTTTGTGACTTTGTGGCATTCATATCATTCATATCTGTAGGACTTATGCGGTTATATGGTTTTGCAGTGAGAGTTTGACATTTGCATGTTGTAAGCCAGGACGTTTCACTTCTGCCAACGTCTTGTTGATTGCGTATTTTTGATTCACCACATCCATCAGTTTTGTCAGATCGTGCTTCTTCGCAACACCCCAAAGGTCAGCGATTATAGCAAGTGAACCATCTGAGTGACGCAACCAGCCTAGATCACAATCACCATCCAACACGGCAACAATGTCAGCTTGAACGGTTTGATTGCATAGTCCTCGTACCCCAGTATTCGTTTTCACCTCTATCCCTAAATCCTGTAATGATGCTTTTAGAATTTCAGCATCCGTTAGTTTGCTTCGTAATGTACTAAAGTGAGACATATTAAATTTCCTTGATGATTAATCCAATCCTTTAAAGTGAGCGACACTACCTACAGGCGTAGAGTAATCCCCAAACCTGAGAGGCATGTCTATCACCAAGATAGATAAGACAATGTTAAGTTTTATTGCTCTAAAGAGAGACATTGCCGTTAATCACAACCCTCCAAAGTACGGAGCAGTGTGCTCTGTTCAAGGTGTTTCTCGTACATCGCAATACTTGACTGCTTAATAAATACATCCCAGGCTGCTCAATCAGAATCAGGCTGCCTGCGTAGATAACACTCCTATTACACCTTCTCCTTAGGTGGGGTAGCAATACCACGCCTGACTAGATTGGCTTCCAGATTCCTGATGAATTCAAAATCTGTTTCGGGTAAGTGCTGATTTCTACTAATCAACAAATCTGCATTCGTAGAAGCCTCTTTCTCCAAGAAGCTAAAAGCCTGTCGAAACTGTTGTGGGCTGGCTTTAAAGGGTGCGTCAAAGTGACAGGAGATAATTTGGCGAAAATCCCATGCTGCAACCTGATCTGCCCACTCAAGAACTTGTTTGGGTGCCTGAATCAGAATGAGTGTTTGCAAAATAGGGGCAACAAAGGGTCTTCCATCACTCCGTAAAGCCTGAAATGACTGCTTCCAGGTATCTTTCCAGCGAAATGGGAATAGCCCAAAGTATGATTTTTTGGAGCGCTCAGGTGCTTTAAATGCATCGCTTAGTGTCTGCCCCAATCCAACGGTCTCTAGTGCACCTGGACGAAAGTAAAGAGCAAATAGTGCAATCCGTTGCCACCCTTTACGGCGGTTGGCTTCGGTGTTTTCTGGTTGTTCAAGGGCACTCTCTCTGGCGTGAAACAGCAAGGGGTATGGGTCGAGTTGGGCGATCGCAGGTGGTTCCTCTGGCACAGAAAGCACGGAATCCGTCACGAGCAGCGTGTGCGATCGCCGATGCAAGACTGCCACCTCTGCAAAGGAGCCTCGCCCCAAGTTAAAATCCAGCACTGCGTAGTCAAACTCATCGGCAAAAGGCGCTTTGCTGCTGTCCTCTGGCAGCACATGAGTTCGACCTTTGGGAAAGCCAAGCCAACTGAGCGGCAGGTTCAACGGAAAACTCCATTGATTCGGTGCAACAAACACCTGCGCTTGCGGAAAGCGTCTGGCAAACGGACCTACAAAAACCTTGTGCTCCAACCCTGAAGAAGTCGGCAGAATGATGTACTGAACCTCTCCATGGACTGCCACCAACTCTTTAACTAACTCAATACACTCATTGGTCGGTGCAACCGGGGCATAGACGAGCAATCCGCCTGCTTCCAGCTTTACGACGGTCATCCGGATTGGCACAATCGTGTAAAGGATGCCCTGAAGCTGATCAAACGTCCAAATGGTGTCTGCTACCACTTCCCGTCGAAGGGTGCGTCGCTTGCTGTAGGGGTACAGGGGTACAGCGGGCCAAAAGTTCCATGACCAGTCTTTGGGATTAAGACTCAGATCAGGCGATCGCTCCTGCGATTGTCTTTTTGACCCATGCTCTGCGCTCATAACTCTTGACTACATTCACGTCCTTCTCCAAGTTTGTAACACTATGAGCAGAATGTGTGCCTTCGGGGGTTACTTGTTACTTGTTTCAACAAAATTCACGACCCTCGGCGGAGTGTCCGATGTGTACTGTGAGGAACCGATGCTTGGCTACGATCGCTGAGCAAATTGTTTAGGACTAGTGCCCACTGAGCGTTTGAAATGAAAACACAAGTGACTTTGATTGGAAAAGCCAACTTCCAGCGCAATGTCAGCAATGCTGAGTTGGTTTTGCAACAATAGCTGTTTAGCGCGTTCTATCCGCTGTTGCAGCAAATAGTGATAGGGCGATACCCCAATTGATTGCTTAAATAGACGACAAAAATGAAATTGACTCATGTTGACGTGAGTAGCGATCGCCTCTAAAGAGAGTCCTTCATTCATATGGAGATGAATATACTCAAGGACTGCTCTCAACTTGCAAGGTGACAGTCCTTTGGTTGAAAGGGGATTGATGGGTAGATCACCAGTAGTGGGGAGGGGGCGATCGATCAGGATAGGGGGCTGCTGTAAGTTGTTATTCATCGTCCTTTTACTGATGATTTGCACTATGAAGCTTCTCTATCGTTCTGGATGCTAATTTGATTTAAATAGGTTGCAGATGTAGGTAGGGGCGCACCGCAGTGCGCCCCTACAGAAATTGGTGTGTCGCGAAATCTGTTTAAATGGGTATTACTAGTAAACAGCTTCAGCCTAAAGGTAATGTCTGTTGCTGTCACCTAGAACCAAGTCAGCCCAATTCCTCTCCAAAGGAACATCAAAATTACTGGGCTAGAGGAGAGCTTTATACCTGATCAAAAAACCAGGATGTTGCCCAAATGCTCTCAGGACCCAAACGCGATTAAGGATTGAGACGAGCCAGTCCACGCTTGAGCGCAACGATGACGGCCTGGGTACGATCGCTCACATTCAACTTGTTCAAAATATTGTTGATGTGAAACTTGACGGTGCCTTCAGAAATGTTCAGGGCAGACATAATATCAGCATTGCCTTTGCCATTAACCAATAGCTGAATCACCTGCTGTTCTCGCTGGGTGAGTGCGGTTGCGCCGAGGCGATCGCTCAATTTCAGGGCAATGTTAGACGGCACATATCGCTGTCCTTGATGCACCGTATGAATGGACTGCAACAGTTCCTCAGAAGTGGTGTCTTTGAGCAAATAGCCTCGCGCTCCAGCTTGCAGCCCCCGATAGATATCCTCATCGGTATCGTAGGTTGTCAGCACAATGATTTTTGCCTGGGAAGCAGTTGCTCGAATTTGGGCGATCGCCTCCACACCATCTAGATTGGGCATTCGCAAATCCATCAGCGTCAGGTCAGGCTGATGCAGATCGTAGAGTTCTACTGCTTGCTGACCGTCTTCTGCCTCGGCAACAACCGTCATATCTGCTTCTCGATTGAGAATTGCTACTAAACCATCCCGAACTACAGCATGGTCTTCTGCCACGAGAATGCGAATGGGTGAAGAGGTCATGTTGCTTGCCCTCCCGACGGGGGTACGGTTACTGAAATTGTAGTGCCCGATCCAGGTTGGCTGCTCAAGCTGAAACGACCGCCCAGTCGTTGCGATCGCTCTTGCATTCCGATCAGCCCAAACCCCTGATCTACTGTAATCTGCTCTGGGTCAAAGCCCTGTCCATCATCTACCACGTCTAACTGCACCGCTTCAGATCCGAAATGCAGCGTCAGGTAAACCGCTGTTGCCTGAGCGTGCCTTAAAACGTTGGTCAGAGCTTCTTGCCCGATGCGTAACAGGTTCATCTCGATCATGGGAGAAAGCGGGAAGGGAGTACCCGTCACCTCAACGGTTGCTTTCAACCGAGTGCCAGTGGTCATGCGCTGTGCAAAATAATGGAGGACGGTCAGCAAATCCTGTGACTCTAAGGCTTCTGGACGCAGTGCCCAAACCGAGCGACGGGCTTCTGCCAAGCCCTCACGGGCGAGGGCACGGGCTCGTGACAGGTGTTCATGGGCGACTTCGGGTTGAGTGGCCACCATACCTTTAGTCGCTTCCAGTTGCAGGATGATTCCTGTTAAAGCCTGAGCAATTGTGTCATGAATGTCGCGGGCAAAACGATTGCGTTCCTCTAACAAGGCTGTTTCTTTTGCGGCTTCCGCAAGAGTGGTGAGCTGCATCACCAGGGCAATTTGCTGCGCCAGTGCCAAAATCAGTTCTTCATCCACCAAGCGCAGGGCAACGGGATGGGAGAACGCCATTGCTAGGAAACCAAAGGGGCGATCGCCTACCAGCAATACGCAGCTACTCGTTCCTCGAAGTCTCTTGGCTTGAAACCATTCTGAAACACCAGCCCACAGTCGCCCTGAAAACTCACTGATGTTGAGGGTTGCAAGTTGAGGATGTTGACAAAGGTGAGTAAAGACGGGTGTGGTGGTGACAGAAATGGGCGATCGAAAAATGGCAGGTTCATCGTCAGCCGCTGTCCAAAACACTTGTTCATCTCGCACCCGCAGTTTCAGAGTGAGTGCATCTTGAGTGGCATCATAGCTAAACACATGTGCTACCGATGCGCCTGCATAGCGAGTGACTTCGAGCAACAATTGCCCCAGCACGTCGTTTAAGTTAGGCTCGGTAGACAAACGACTCAAACTGTTTCGTAGCAAGGTATTCGCTCGACTTAACTCGGCTGCTTGCTGCTGAGCAGCTTTCTCCCGCTCACGGGCGATCGCCGTTTCCACAGCGCGATCGCGAGCCTGGGCAGAAAGTCGGCTGGCTTGCATCGCGAGTGCAAGCTGTTTCGCAAGTCCCTCAGCCAGCATGATTTCTACATCTGAAAAGGGCTGATTTATCCCTCGGTAGATTACCAGTGCCCCATCTGCTTTGCCGTCAACCAGGAGAGGTTGGTTGAGTTCCAGTCCCCAGCCCTGGGAAATCGCGAAGGCATGAAAATCTGGCACGCTTTTAGCACAAGTGTGGTCGATAATAACGGCGTGTGTGCGGTCTCGAACGGTTGTGCCATGCAGATGCTCCAGCGGCACGGTGAATCCAGTGGCAAGTTGATGGAGTACCTGATGATGCTCTGGGTCAAGCAGTTGCAGTTCCATAGGATTGAGGATTTTGCCACTGCTATACCAGTAGCGCAAATACACAGTTTGATCCCATTTGTGTTCGTAGTAAGCGCAATCAGCAGCATTAAATGTCCGCGCTACAATCGCCAGCACTGCGGGGATAAAGTCATCAAAGTTATCTAAAGCACCGAGGGTATCGATGGTCTGCTGCAAGGCTTCATTCGATCGAGCTAGTTCTGTGACTCGCACCAGTTCTGCTTGTAGCAGAGCTTGCTGGGTTCGCTGCCGCTGAATGGCACTCCCTACACAGTTTGCCAAAACTCCCAATACGCTCAGTTCTGCTGGGTTGCGGTGTCTCACCTTCTGGCAGTCATCTAATCCAATGGCTCCCCACCACTGTCCTTCAACTTGAATGGGTACAAGGTAAGTTGCTTTTACACCAACGGCAAGCTGACTGCTGCGGAAAGGTTCAGGGGAATCTTCGATCAGATAAGCAACGGTTTGCCCCTGTTGCAATCGCTCAAATATCTCTGGAATCTCTTCATAGCTACCCTGAGCCGCAGTCGAATCAGAAAATTGGCAAGGAGTGCCGGGTGAATCCCACTCGTACAACACCCGCCAATGGGGAAATAGAGTGTTTGAATCCGGGGCAAAGTTTTCAATCACGTTAACGCGATCGCTTTCCAGAGTCTCACCGAGCAACTGTAAGGACTGTTGGATGGAGCTATCCAGGTTTGCTGCGGTCAGCAATATGTGAGCTACGGTTGCGGTGGTTTCCAGGAGGCGATCGTGCCGTATTTCCGTTTGAGAATTGTGGCTAAGCAAATTAGTCTTGTCCAGCCCTGGTTGGGCAAAACCAAATTGAAGCTCATTGAATCTGTCATTTTCTGGAGTCAGGGGACTATGCGGCAATTGGGCAATTGAATCATCCTGAAGGAATGGTTCCTGCATCGGTGCTGACTCCAGCTTGATCAACTTTTCAGAAGAAATGACTTGCCTTCAGATTCAATATAAAGCGCCTGAGAGCAGACTTCCAATCATGAATAGGGATTTACAGCAATTTCCACTTGGATAAACCACAAATCTCTGTAGGGGCACGGCAATGCCATGCCCCTGCGAAAATCGTTCGTCAAAAGTGCAATAACCCAGGTTATACAGGAACTTCCAGCAAACGAAACGGGGGCTGGTCAGGAAAATGCTTCTTCAGCAGCGGCATAGAAACGTTGTAAACCGGAATGTTGCTACTGGTTCGCCCCTCGACCTGTCCGTGGTGAGCATGACCGTGTAGGGCAAACGCCACCGAAAAGCGATTTAAAGGTTCCTCCAGGCGGCTAGAGCCCAGAAACGGCAAAATATCACAAGGTTCTCCCTCCACCGTTTCCTGAATGGGGGAATAGTGTAGTACAGCGACCCGCTGCGAGGTGTCTAGCTTTGCCAGGGCTGATTCTAGCCTGAGGGCTTCTTCTACGGCTTCATGCACAAACTGTTTGATCGGTGCTTCTCCCCAGGCTTGCAGCATTCGGGAGCCAAACCCTCCGCCAAAGCTTTTTGGGTGCATTTTTATGATTCAGTAAAGATGGCTGAAGTTCGGTCTTTAGGTTGAGGAATCGTGTCAGGCGATCGCCCACTATAGATAACTCCTGGATGCTTCAACAAGTTATCACGGAAGCAGTTCTTCTAACTGATAAAAGAACTTATGCCATTTTCTCAAGCACAACTTGATCCTCAAACTCGCGAATTTTACTGCGAAGCATTGGGCATTTTGAATCGAGCACAATTGCCGTTTTTAGTGGGTGGTGCTTACGCCTTTGAGCGTTACACAGGAATTGCCCGCCACACTAAGGACTTGGACATTTTCGCCCGTTCTACCGATGTTCAACCGATTCTAGATGTCTTTGCTCAGGCAGGATATCAGACAGAAATTGCGGTGCCACACTGGTTAGCCAAGGCATACCACGGTGAAAATTATGTGGATATCATTTCTAACTCTGCTCACGGTTGCTTGCCCGTGACCGATGCCTGGTTTGAACACGCGATTTCAGATGAGGTGTTAGGGATGCCAGTGCAGGTGTGTGCGCCAGAGGAAATGATCTGGTCAAAGGCATATATCATGGCGCGCGATCGCTTTGATGGCGCGGATGTTGCTCACCTGATTTTGGCGTATAGCGATCGCATGGATTGGTCACGGCTCGTAGCTCAGTTTGGGGAGCACTGGCGGGTACTGTTCAGTCATCTGGTGTTGTTTGGCTTTATTTATCCAGGAGAGCGATCGCGCATTCCTGGCTGGGTAATGCAGCAATTGGGTCAGAAACTTGGACAGGAAGGCAGCCAACCTGACCTTACTGAAAAGCTGTGCCAGGGAACATTGCTAGCCCCCTTGCAATACAGACCCGACGTGGAGCAATGGCAGTATAAAGATGCAAGATTAAAGCCTAGAGGAAATTTGACCCAAGCAGATATCAATGAGTGGATCGATCACTTGCATCAGGAAACCGATACAAATGAACCTTGTGAAGTGTAAGAAGTGTAATCTGATGTGATATCGAATGTGATATCAAATTCTGTAACCAGGTAGATTCAAATCTCCTCTAAGGCAAAAGATCTTGAAACTCCTGGTTCTAAGTTCATTGCTTCTCCCTGGTAGACAATCGTGATTGAGGATGGATTAGAGTCTGCGGCCGTGAGATGCAGATGATGATCCGTTTTCGCGATTTCCAGATCGTTGTAATGGTGTTGTAAGCTCAGTCGCAGATGGGTGAGTTGTTCTGGAAATGACGGGTTTAGGTAAATGCTGCCTTTATGGATCTCCAAACCGAGATAATGGTGCTGAAGGATATACAGCGTTCCTGCCATTGCTCCTAGATGAATACCATTCTTGACTTCACCACTGCTATCGCCTGCCAGGTCGGTATGGATAACTTTAGTAAAGAGATGCCAGGATCTTTTGCAGTCTAGTTTGGCGAATGCACCTGCATAAATCAAATGCGACAGGCTAGATTCATGAACTGTGTGCTCAAAGTAATACTCGATTGTGCGCTGCATTTGAGTGCGATCGCAGGCATATCCCAATTGTTCTAATAATGCCTGAATTTCCGGCACGGATAGCAAAAAGAACAGCATCGCCACATCTGCCTGTTTCGCGACATGGTAACGGTTAATGTCGTCGCCTTTTTCCTCTAATACCCAGTTAACTCGCTCCTCGTCAAACTGCTGCCAATCTAATGGCTGTAGGCGATCGAACCCTTCATACTGGCTCAATCTACCATCTTCGGTGACTACGTGCATCTTCTGGCTAATCGTATGCCACTGATCGATCTCATCCTGGTTTAGAGATAGAGCATGAAAGAGCTCTATGCGACGAGAGTTTGGCAACAGGTCCAAAACTTCTTGAGTTCGACATAGCGTCCACACTACCATCACATTTGTATAAGTGTTGTTGTCAATACCAGGCGTGTTTGCGTCAGGGTAAGCCGTGTGATATTCATCTGGACCCATCACTCCCCGGATTTCATAGCGATCGCACTCCTCATTATAAGTTGCGAGACTTGCCCAAAATCGAGCAATCTCAATCAACAACTCAGCACCCTGATCGCATAGGAAAATAATATCATCGGTAATGGTGTAATACTTCCAGACAGTATGGGCAATGATCACACTAATGTGATGCTGCAACCAGGTATGGTCCGGCATCCAGTTCTCAGAAAACAAACTGAACTGGTAGCGGGGCGTTTCCTCGCCACCAGAACTGGCACTGCGCCAGGGAAACATTGCGCCCCGGTAGCCATGTTGACGAGCTAAATCTCGTGCTGCATTGAGACGACGATGGCGATAGAGCAACATCGAGCGGGCAATGCTAGGAAAACGATAGATCAGGAAGGGCAGTACAAAGGCTTCATCCCAAAAGATGTGTCCGCGATAGTCTTCTCCATGCCAACCCCGTGATGGCACTCCAACATCCAGGTCTGCGGTGTGCGGTGAAATGGTTTGAAGAATGTGAAACAGATGCAGCCGTGTTACGCGCAGGTAGTCTACTGGCTCAAATTCGATATCACAGCGCATCCAGAGCCGTTCCCAGGCGTGTTGGTGATCCCCCAATAGATCGGTAAAACCAGGTGCATCCTGAACGGCTTTGTGCGACGCCTCTATGCAACTGGCGATCGCCGGATCACGCGATGTATACAGTGCAGCAACTTTCTCGATCGCCACTACATCACCCTGAGTAACTGAAATCTGCGTCTGTTCTTGAATATAAGTATTTTCTTGATCAGGTATCCATTCGGACCCAACCCGGTTCTCATTCACAAAGACCTGAGTTCGTGCGGCTAACGACACCTCAATTCTAGATTGGTTGGTTTGCATCACCAGCCGGAGGACTTCCGGTTTTAGAACATTTACCTCTAATAGCTCTAGATGCTGCTTGTTGTAGTGTTTGTAGCGCTCGATGTTGTTATTATTCACCCGTCCATCGATCGCCGAACGGATTGCCAAAGCACCCGACCAGTTTTCAGCCGTTAGCTCCAGGCGCAGTCCAGCTAGATGGGGCTGTGCCATACTGGCAAACCGCTGCTCACGTAGGGTTGTTTGTCGTCCCTGGCGATCGCAAAACTGGATATCACGCTGCAAAATTCCCGATCGCAAATACAGAATTTGACGATAGGCAAGAATTTCAACCTGATCGATGGAAAACCAGTCGCCATCATCAATCCGAAACGTGAGCGGCAACCAGTTTGGTAGGTTAACAATAGATTCGTCCTCTACGTCCTCTCCATTGACGTGACTCACCAGACGATTGTAAAGACCTGCCCGGTAGCAGCCCGGATAGTGAATGTCATCTGCTGTTGCATCGGGTGCAGCAGCACGAGTCACAAAATAACCGTTTCCCAATGCACAAAGAGCTTCTCGATAGCCTTCTGCTTCAGGGTCATACCCTTCAAACAGAATGCACCAGGGATCTTTCAGAATGGCTGCGTTATCAGGAAAGGACATGGGCATGGTGAGATAAATTTTCAAACAGAGAATTTATACGGAATCTATTTCGTAAAGAAGCACTACTGGATGTAGGGGCGAAGCATTCGGTCACAATCCCTGCCACTGAAGCACAATTCTTTTGCCGAATGCTTCGCCCCTACCGATACCGCTACTTCATAAACGGATTTGGTATTAGTTGCGATCGCGTTGGGTCAGCAGACTGGGAGCCTTTTACAGCAACATGAACAGTACTTCTGACCTAAGGAACGCTCGGCAAAGCTGGCAATTGCCTGTTAGGACAATTAGCCTAATCTATCTGTTGGATTAAACACCCTTTTGCAGGTGTTTGGCATCTAACCAGAGTTAACTTTTAGAGCAGTGCTAATCAACGCAGCTACTCCTTTCCCACTAGCTGCCTGACCATTTGGTCAGGCATAAAACTATCTCCAAGAATGGCAATTAGGATGATCCTTTTTAGGGGAAGCGGGCTGACTCGACTCTAGGTGACAGCGATAAGCATTGCCTTTAGGCTAAAGCTATCCACCCAAAGCAATATGTTTAATGTCTACCCATCCTTATGGTGAAACAAGTCAGGTGATTCCGCCCTTGAGCGATCGCGATCACGTGCGAGGGTTGCCTAGCGCCAGGTTTGTTTTAATGAAATACGGCGACTATCAATGTCCGCAGTCGGGGCGATCTCATCAACTGATCAAAACCATGCAGCAACGATTGGGGGATCAGTTTTGCTTTGTCTTTCGCCATTTTCCACAACCTCACCGTCATCCACAATCCTATAGAGCCGCCGAGAGCGCAGAAGCATCAGCTAATCAGGGCAAGTTTTGGGAAATGCACGACCTGCTGTTTGAAAATCAGCAAGCACTTGATGACAGCGACATTGTCACCTATGCCGCTCAACTGCACCTTGATATTCCCCAATTTTTGAGGGAGTTATCAGAACATGTTCATGCCGAGCGGGTGGAAGCAGATATCGAAAGTGGGCAGCAAAACGGGGTTGCCGAAACTCCCACCTTTTTTGTTGGCATTCGGTGTGGTGACGTTGAGCGTCTAGAACAGTTGCTTTTGCAGGTCATGACGCAATCCCAGCCTAAATCATGATGTAGGCTGACCCGAACCAAACTTCGGACGTTGCTTCTGTTTAGGCGATTTTATGAGCAACAATTGTTCTAAGTTCAGCGAGTCACTCATACAATGATGGCTTAGATGGCTTAAACAGCTTACTATTCTGATGACTGAGGCGCGAGTAGAATGCCAACATCCGGTTCAGACCAACACATTGTGGCAATGGGTGGGGGTGGTTTCTCAATGGAACCCGATAACCCTCTACTCGATCAATACATCCTTGGGCTAGTTGATAAAGCTCAACCCAAAGTTTGTTTTTTACCAACTGCTGGTGGAGATAGCGATCGCTACATCGTCAAGTTTTATTCTGCTTTCTTAAAATTCTCATGCCAACCCAGTCACCTCTCATTGTTTAATCCACCCACCCTTGACCTGCGAGGCTTTCTGCTGGAGCAAGACATCATCTATGTGGGAGGCGGCAACACCAAAAATTTAGTGGCGCTTTGGCGCGATTGGGAATTAGACCGCTTGATCAAAGAGGCTTGGGAGCAGGGAACAGTTCTCTGCGGATTGAGTGCAGGTTCACTCTGTTGGTTTGAGTCCGGGGTGAGTGATTATCCTGGCAATGGAGTTCTCAAACCTCTCAGATGTCTGGGCTTGCTCAAGGGTAGCCACTGTCCTCACTATGACGGAGAAGCCAACCGTCGAGCCGCTTACCATCAACTGGTGACAGAGGGTGTGTTAGAAGATGGCTATGCGGCAGATGATGGCGTTGGCTTACACTTCATCAACGGAACCCTAGCGAAGATCGTGAGTTCTCGCCCCTCCGCAAAAGCATATCGGGTAGAACGGCAAGCTCAGGGTGTTGAAGAAACGCCTCTGGAACCTATCTATTTAGGAAGTTCCACAGGCTTTTCGCAGTGAATTGGGCTTTGAGCTGAGAGAAAAGTGATAGGCGATCGCCCCTCCCCTATTCTGGTTTCCTCCTAGCCCTCAGCTTCTGCGATCGCCGCATCAATTTCTTCTGGATTTTGAGCGTAGTAGGCAAAAGCAGCTTTCAAGTCATCGCGGGTTAGCTGGGGGTAGTCGCTGAGTAAGTTAGCGTCTGAACATCCCTGCGATCGCAAAGCAACCAACTCCCATACGGGAATTTGCGTTCGACCAATGCAAGCAGCTCCATTGCAGATTCCAGCAGTCTTTCTAATCTTTGTCGTTGCCATATCTCATTCTCAGGTTTTGTTATTCTCACCAGTGGCAAGAAGCTACTTCTCAACGGTAACATTAACCCCGCAACCGTTGCCTAGCACAGCTTCAACGCCAGCTAATGAGTAGGTTCTGTTTAGCAAGATGCTAGTGAGCCAGTGGTGACGGGTAATTGCCTGTTCGTCTGCTAGCACAACCATCGATCCTGCCGATCTAACCGTCGATGCGGGGTACGGCTCGATCAAACTCGCTCTGCGATGGGAAGCTTCTAGCTCTAGATCAGTAGATATAGGGAGAGGCGATCGGGGGAGCGTTGCCCGTCGCCACCAGAGCTTGATAAATTGAGACCGCAACTTCAGCGCGGGTCGAAGCGCGATTGGGACTGAGGAAATCAAGATCGGGATAGTTCACGGTCATGTCGCGGAAGGTCGCTGCCGCTACGCCATCTTTGGCATATTCCGGGATGGCATTATAGTCACGGAATCCACCAATGACACTCTCATTGGTTCCACTGGGTTCAAGTTGCAGACCGCTCGTCAGCGCCACTAAGACTTGAGCGCGGGGCATTGGCTGATTGGGCAGAAAGACATTGCCCGGATAGCCGCTGAGAAAGCTCTCAGTGTAAGCGCTTTGGATTGCGCCTGCTGCCCAGTAACGATCGCTCACATCGCGAAAGCGAATTGCGCTGCGGACAGTCGGGCGATCGAATGCTTGCTCGACCAGCACAGCAAATTGAGCGCGAGTGATCGGCTCATCAGGGCGAAAGCGACCATCTGTAAAGCCGCGAATCACCTGTCGATCGACGAGCGCTTGAATGAACGGTGCTGCCCAATAGTCCGAGGGCACATCTGAAAAAGCAGGTTGGGCTTGAGTTGGAATGTGCCATGCCAACGCGGCAAGTGTGGCAGTGGCGAAGCTCAGCGCCATCAAGCGGATAGAGCGAGTCAAAAATTGAGTGTGAATAGACACGAGCGATAAATAGTCAATGCTGGGGTGGAAATGAATTGATATAAAACTTCCCTCATTATCGCTGGTTGCCGCATAAAATCTTCTATACAGTGCCAAATTAAATGACATTGAGACAAATTCGTGTCGTCGAGCAACATTTCCTCTGTTGCAGGGTTACAGGGAGATGTTGCTCAGTGGATTAGCATCTGTCCATCAGCATTGCCAATCTGACTTGAGGCAAAAAAGCAGACTAACTTTAACTTTGCTTCTTCAACGACACTAATGTGTCTCTATCTCAAATAAAAAGTCACTGTACATCAATTGCCCCTAACGTTTTAAGGGTGGCTTTTTGAGCGACCGTTAACCCGGTTACGCCTTGAATATTCATGCCTTCATAAAGGCGATCAGCTCTTAGCGTTTTGAGACACTCACCTGTTGTCGGATTCCACAGCTTAATGGTTTCATCCTGACTACCACTGACTAAAATCGGACCTGCACCTGATGGCAGGCTAACATCAACCGGACTAAACTGAACAGAACAGACTCGGCTGGTGTGCCCTTGCAGGACTTTCTGACAGGTGCCGTCTTGGACATCCCATAGCCGGATAGTTCGATCATCATTACCACTGGCTAAAATGCGACCATTGGGGCTGAAGGCAACGGAGCGAATGCCATTGGTATGGTTGTGTAACGTTGCCAAGCACGTTCCGTCTTGCACATGCCAAAATCGAACTGAGCCGTCCTGGCTACTAGTCGCTAGAGTCTGACCATCGGGGCTGAAAGCAGCAGACAAAACCCAACCTGTATGCCCTTGTAAGGTTCTGAGACAGGTGCCAGATCGCACATCCCAGAGCCGCACAGTTTGATCGTTGCTGCCACTCGCAAGAGTTTGACCATCAGGGCTAAAGGCGACTGCCCAAACCCAACTCGTATGTCCTTGTAGGGTTTTGAGACAGGTGCCAGATCGCACATCCCAAAGCCGCACAGTTTGATCGTTGCTACCACTCGCAAGGGTGTATCCATCAAGACTAAATGTAACGAATAAAACCCAACCTGTATGTCCTTGTAGGGTTCTGGAGGGGGCACCAGATCGCACATCCCAGAGCCGCACAGTTTGATCATTGCTGCCACTCGCAAGCATTTGACCGTTCGGACAAAATTCCACCGTCCAAATCCAATTGGTGTGTCCTGGCAGATTCTTGGAGCAAGTTTCTTGCTGCACATCCCATAGCCGCACGAGGGCATCATAACTGCCACTGGCTAGCATGGAGCCATCTGGACTAAAGCTGACTGAAGTGACTCCACTGGTTTGCCCCTGAAACGTCCTGAGGCAGGTGCCATCCTGGACATCCCACAATCGAGCTGAACGGTCTGCACTGCCACTCGCGAGGGTTTGACCATTTGGATTAAAGGCAACTTCCCAAACACAACTGCTGTGACCTTGTAGAAGTGTGAAGCACGTTCCGTCCTGCACACTCCACAACCGCACTGAGGCGTCCTCACTACCACTGGCAAGCGTTTGACCATTAGGACTGAAGCTGAGTGAGGTGACCCAACCCGTATGCCCTTGCAGTGTTTTGCGGCAGGTGCCTGTCTTTACCTCCCATAGTCGAATAGTGCGATCGTCACTACTGCTGGCGAGGGTTTGACCATCCGGGCTGAAGGCAACTGCCCTCACCCAATGGGTATGTCCTTGCAAGGTTTTGAGGGTGGTTCCGTGATCAATACTCCACAATCGGATCGAGGAGTCTTCGCTGCCACTCGCCAGAATCTGTCCATTGGGACTAAAGCTGACTGAAGTGACCCCACCCATGTGACCTTGCAAAGCTGCTAGGCAGGTGCCGTCGCGTACATTCCAGAGCCGAATCTGGTCATCACTGCCACTTGCCAGCATTTGACCATCGGGGCTGAAGGCGATCGTCCAAACCCGACTGAGATGCCCCCGCAGTGTCTTGAGACAGGCTCCTGGGAGATGGTTGGAAGCACTCGCTTGGTCCAAGTTTGCAGGATTGTGTTGCTCAAAATCGATGTTTTGCACATCCCACAACCGAATCAACGAGTCATGACTACAACTTGCTAGCGTTTTTCCGTCGGGACTGAAGGTGACTGCCCAGATCCAACCTGTATGTCCTTGCAATGTCAAAACCTGTTGACCATTGACCACACGCCACAGGCAAATCTTACCGTCCAAATCGCCGGTTGCCAGCAAGCTGCCATCTGGATTAAAGCTGACTGACATGATGCTACATAAAGTCTCTGCAAACACAGATGTGGCTAAATCAGCGTTGCGAAAATTGCCCCCTGCCAGGTTGACCTGCCGCAAGTCGGCTTGCCATACGGCTAGCTCGGAAAAGTCACAGCCTTGTAAATTGCTTTGCAGATGCACCAGCAGGTTGAGAAGATTACCAGCCATATAATCTGGCTGAGGTGCTTGTTGTTGCTGCTCCAACAGAGTTTTCAACTGCTGCTCAAGGGCTTGTGAATTGGCAAACTGGAGCCACAATTGTTCAGCGATTGGTTCAATAATTAACCGCTTTTGCATCTCCCGTACATAGTCTTTTGCCTGGGCTTTGAGCAGCGCATGAGTTCTTAACCGCTCTGGCCTTTGGCTGGCAATTTCCCCAGAAATACACCGCACGAACTGATCGGTTGCATACTCCAGCACCACAGGCTGGAGAAAGAACTGTTCACCCTCCTTTTCAATCAACGAGCGTCGCAACAACGACTGCATCGCATCCGGCAATCTGCGTCTGGAAGCCTTGGTTGCAAGATCCTCATTCAACTCGAACAGCGAGACGGGTTCCCGATCAATGGCTAACCAAAAGAGCATTTCCTGCTCAACTTCTGACAGGCGATCAAACTGGTGCTGGAGCAAGTCTCGAATATCATCAAAGACCGCTAACCCCTGCTGCACATAGTTCAATATCCCAGCAATGCTGCCACTAAAAAGGTCTTGGGTTGTGGCTGCTAGCAGCTTCAGTGCCAGGGGGTTGCCGCTGTAATGATTTACTAATTGCTCCCATTCTGAATCTGTTCCCGCAAATGCCCCTTTATAGAGAAATAGTTCTCGTCCTGCTTCTGGGTTCAGTCCTTTGAGCAGGAATGTTCTGACTGATTGCTGCATTCCTTCTAGTGGCACAATCTCTCTAGGCTTTTCGCGACTGGTGAGCAGCAAGCAACTCCGATGGGGGACTCCCCCAATCTCTTTGAATAGCTGACCATACCCCTCATAGCTTGGTCGATACTGTGTCGGTTGCCCAGCACTCAGGATTGTCTCAACATTGTCCAGGATCAGCAAACAGCGCTTTTGCCGCAACCCCTCCATCAGCTTTTGCAGTTTCCCATCCAAGGTACTTGGCACGGTGATGTCTTCTCCCTGTGCCTGCAATAGCATCGGCAACACTGTCTCTAACCACTCTTCAAACGGTGGAGCATTTTGCAGCGATCGCCACACCACCACCTCAAACCCGATTTGAATTTGCTGCACCAGTCTGGCAGACAAAGTACTTTTGCCGATCCCACCAATGCCCAGCAGCAGCACGAGGCGGCATTGTTCTTCCAACACCCACTGCTTGAGGCGCATCAGTTCTTCACTGCGTCCGCAGAAGGTAGCCGTATCAATAGGACTCTCCCAATCTGGCGGGTGCGATCGGGCAGTCGATTGCTCAATGCTTAGAGCCTGGGTTTGGGTCGCACCAATCAGCGACTGACGCCACTGATGTTCTAACGCCCCGCGAAAGTTGGTTTTACTGACGTGCTCCCCGAAGGCTTGCTCTAGCAGGTTCCAGAGTTTGGGACCGACGTTGCGCTTGATATAGCTGAGCGAGTAGCCAGACACTTCAGCAATTTGCTCGTAGGTCTGCTCCTGCAAGGCTCCTAGTAGAATGGCGGCTTCTACTTCATTGAGCCGTCTACCCACTCTGGCAAAGACTACGGAATTAGCAACTTGCAGCGCTTGCTCTAAATCCATTGTCTTTTACTCCATTAACGGTAGTGACCTGATTTTACCTGAGTCAAAGTGAACTTTTTGTTTCCAGCACGACAAGGCTAGAACTGATGCAGGAAAAGGAATTTAGCCAATTCAAACCAAAATTAATGGCAAAAAAGTTCACCTCTCTTCTAGGGTTTAGATTCATCATGTTGACCTCAAAGTAGTGAACTGGTAGGTAACGACAAACCTAAAAAACTTCCCTAATGTAGTGACATCAGGTTCAAAGGCGCAAGGGAAAGGAATGAGCAACGCATTAGCTCCTAACCGCTGAACAACCTGCACAATTCCCCGAATTCTAGTAGTAATTCAGTCTTACGACCCCAACCCGGTTGACAGGCTAAGTTTCTGCTGCAACGGATTCACTCAAAACAACAAACAAAAGAGGTTCGATATGAAGATTGTAGTTATTGGTGGCAGCGGGCTAATCGGAACCAAGCTTGTGAACAACCTTCGTCAGCTTGGTCATGAGGTTGTGGCGGCATCACCCAGATCAGGGGTCAACACCATCACAGGTGAGGGATTGGCTGAAGCGCTTGTGGGCGCTCAGGTTGTTGTTGATGTGGCGAACTCGCCTTCGTTCGAGGACAAGCCAGTTTTGGAGTTCTTCGAGACATCAGGACGTAACCTGCTTGCCGCAGAAGCGACGGCTGGTGTGGGACATCACGTAGCGCTGTCGGTTGTCAATGCCGATGGCTTGCCCGACAGCGGCTACATGCGGGCGAAGGTTGCCCAGGAGAAGCTGATTAAGGATTCCAAGATTCCTTATACGATCCTGCGTGCAACGCAGTTCTTCGAGTTCCTTAGTGGCATCGCCGAATCAAGCACCGACGGGCAAACGGTTCGCTTGTCACCTGCGCTAGTGCAGCCGATCGCGTCAGATGATGTGGTTACCGTACTGACTGATCTCACAGTCGAGGCACCCCTGAACGGCACGATCGAGGTGGCTGGTCCCGAAAAGTTCCGTCTCGACGAACTCGTCCAACGATTCTTGATCGCAAACAACGACACACGCAAAGTAATCACAGACATCCACGCCCGCTACTTTGGCATAGAGTTGAACGATCGCTCCCTCACCCCTAGCGACAAGCCACGTGTTGGGGCGACGAACTTCGATCTGTGGCTCGACCGTCAAGCTAAAGCGGCCTAGCCAACACTACGTTTCCTTCAACAGTTGCTTTTAAATATTTGCTCTGCCTCAATTCGGTCGCTTTTCCAATCACCTCATCTTGTTTGAGAGTATCCATTGCCACTGGGTAAGCGCCATTCTTGTCCACGATAATTACCCGTGGAGTTTGAGTGTGCTGAGCTTTGAGGACTTTGCGAAGGAATCGTGCTGCTGCCTTGCTATTCCGCTTTGCACTGGGCCTGAAGTCCAGCGTATTGCCTTCTGAATTGACCGCTCGGTACAGGTACTTCCACACGCCCTTGATTTTGATGTAAGTTTCGTCCACACGCCACGCGTCGTTTAATACGAGTAGAGTCAAGGCATTGCAAATTATGGCTCATTAGTTTGTATCTCAATCTATACTTCAAGGTTTAGAACACATTACCTGGGCTGAGATTCAAATGTTTTGAGGATGTCCGCTCGATCGCCCAATGGCACTTCAGGAGAGAGGATTTTCCATTTGTATTGCACATCCCGCTGTCCATTGGCGATCGCCTGCCGTTGCAATGCTTCTGCCCAGCCCGGATGCATGAGGTGTAAACAGAGGGCATGTAGTCGCCCAGAGTCTCGCTTTTGGGCATATTCTACGTTTACCTGAGCAAGTGAGCGCTCGATAGCAGGCATGAGAGTGTGTTGTATCCAGCGATCGCTCCGTTCTTCCAGCAATTCGAGATACAGGTGATAGCGCATCTCATCCAAATTAGGCACCAAACAGTATTGTTTAACCGCCAGATCAAATTCCTGCTCCATTTGCTTCATTGCCATGAGGATGTGGTTAACATGTAGCTTTTCTCCCGTCAGGTTACTCATGTCTTTTCCTTTGCGAACAAACGCCAGGATAGGAGCCTGATAGTAAAACCCAGTGACTTCTACAATGTCATTGATATGGTAGCGGTAGAGTCCAGCGGAGGTGGTTAGCAAAATGCTGTACTGTTTACCCAGCTCTAGTTCATGACTTAGGTAAATAGGTGGATTGGGTTCATTAATCTTGTCTTCTGGAATAAATTCATAGTAGTTGAGTGTTAGGTCGAGAATGCCATTGGGGGTATGGTCTTGATGGGGTAATGTAACCCGAGCTTCGCTTGCGATATAACCCAGATCGCGAACTGGCACATTGCCGTATTCAGTTGCCAACCGTTGTGCTTGGATTCCTACACTGCCGCCCGTCCAACAGCCCAATAGTTTTAAATCAGTCCAACAGTCTTTGGGATGCAGGGCATCGGTGGCTTCTACAATTTGTTCTAGTTGCCGCGATCGCTGCGGTTGGGGCTTCAACCGGGCTTGTAGCCGCCGTTGTAAGGGTGGTTCTGCCGCAAATCCTAACGTGCCATCGTGAATGGCGCGAATCAACCCTTCGCGATGAGTCGTCATCACCTGCGCCAATCGCATCAGCGTGCTGGGATTGGGTGTTGTCAAGAAGGAAAGCTGCCGCGCCAGGGCAAAACGGGCGATCGCCAGATATCGAGTATCGTAATCCTTTAGTTCAAATACGGGGTAGGGAATGGCATAGGAGCGTTGAACGATCCAGGGAATCTGTTGATAGATCCGTCCAGAGACGCTGCCGTAGGGGATTCCGCAGGCGGTGTAGCCTTCCACTGCGGCACTAACAATCCCTGCGCTGGCACGATTGAGAAACTGAGGATGGTCGCTCAAGGCACGGTAGAGCCATTGCCGCATCAGGTTGGAGCCACCCCGCTCAGACGAAGGGGTAACGGGAATGTATTTGGGTTGTCCGGTTGTGCCGCTGGTGAGGGTGAATAGCTGCACGGGTTCATTCACCAACAGGTTTGGCTCTCCTCGCATCATGCGGTTGATGTAGGGACGAAATCCTTCATAGTCTTGTATGGGCACCGCATAGCGATAGTCTTCTGGTGTATGGATTTGAGCGAAATGATGTGCCTGCCCAAATACAGTGGTGTGATGACGAGTCAGCAATTGTTGAAGCAGCGATCGCTGCTCCGCTTCTGGTGCCTGTGCCGCTGCATCAAATCGTTGCGCCAGAAATCGACCGTTCCACTGAACGGCAGCCTTAAGTAGGATAGACATGGGAATAAATGCTCTAAGGATTCGTAGGATGGATTAGCAGCAGCGCCACCGATGCAGGTGTTGTGTTTACCCTCATCAGCCCAATCCGGGCACCGATGCGGTGGCTAGATTGATCGTTTGGTGAGCATATTTTTCTAAAACGGCATCTTTGACATCAACTCCTAATCCTGGTCGAGTCAACACTTTTGCCTGTCCACGATGTCCAAAGTGAATGCTGGTGCGGCTGACATCTTCGCTTAACAACAATGTGCCATAGGAGCCTTCCACAAACACCACCTCTGGTAGCCATGCCGCCAAGTGTCGTCCCGCTGCTGAAAGAATTGCCGTTTCACCCACCTGACAGCCGACCTGAAGCCGAATTCCAGACGCTTGAGCCAATTGAGCGATCGCAATGGTATGTGCCAATCCTCCACATTTGGAAATCCGCAGGTTGAAGAACTGACACGCTTTTGCTGCGATCAGTGCTTGAGCATCCTCCAGGGTAATCAAAGATTCATCTGCCATTTGAGGAATGGGAGAGGCTGAGCGCACGGCTGCCAGATCTGCCGGATTGCCGCGCGATATCATCTGCTCAGCGCTGTCAATTTTGAATTCTGTCAACGTTTGACAGGTAGCGATGGCAGACTGAACTGAATAAACCCCATTGCCATCCATTCGCAAAGATAGGTCATCTCCCACCGCCTCGCGAATAGCAGCAATGCGATCGCGATCGTTTTCTCCTGTCACTTTCACTTTGAGCTGCGAAATTCCCAGTTGCTTAAATCGCCTGGCGTTCTTTGCGGCTGACTCAACCGTGCTAGATGTGATCACGCCGCTGTAGGTGATAAGAGAACGCTGAGGAGGAAGCAATTCTCCTAACGAGCGTTGCTGAGACTTGAGCAAACAATCGACCAATGCCAGTTCAAATCCGGTACGGGCGGCATTCCAGGCAACAACAGTATCAGAAGTCCCGGCAGGAAGGGTGGCGGCGATCGCCTTTAACCAATCCAATGACGACTCCAGATCGAGAGGGGCAGTAGAGTAATCCGCCTGCCGCACGGCTGCCCATAGCGTATCTGCCATAAACTCAAGGCAGGACTCTACCGTTTCCCCAGTCACATAAGGACGAGCCACGGCTTCTCCGTAGCCAACGGTGCCGTCTGATGCCTTGAGGCGCACGACGATCGAATCGGAATAGGTGCGAGATTTGATGCTGTGGGCAAAGGCTTCTATAAACGGAATCCGTAGTGCAAACAGCGTTGCTTCAATGATTCTCATGCCATTGGCTCCATCATTTGGGTTTCGGTTGCTAGGGCGATCGCACCAAAATAGCGCTTGATGAAGATGTTTTCACGGAAGGTAATGTCGAGAATAGCCTCTAGTTCTGATGGGTCAATCTCGTAGTAGTTCACGTAGTGCGCGACTGACAGTAAGCCCTCTTCAGCATGGCGAATATCCACTTCAGAGTGGTGATAAAACCATTCCAGATGATTTGGGGATAGCTGCCGATGGGTTTCTAACGCTTTACCGATGCGGCTTGAGAGCCGAGATAACATCCACTCAAAACAGGTTACTTCTAACAGGATGGATAACCCCAACTCCTTTATCGTGCCAAACATCAGGGGATCGGTACACATCACCCGGAGCTGTTCTTGGGCGGCACGAGTCAGCTCAGCCTGCGCTGTTTCATCAAACCCTGCTGCTGCTGCTAACTGGTACAGCAACCCTGGATGGGAGATTCCTGCCTCATCTAGTCCCAGCTCTTCCAGCATGTTGTGCCTGATTTGCGGTGCCGCTTCCGGGGGAGAAACTGCATAGAGAAATGCCAAAATCTGCGGGCTCTTTAAATGGGTTTGACACAAGTTAGCAATGAATTGGTCGTAGAACTCGACAGGAGCTTTGCCAGATTCTAACTGCTGAAAGCTAGACGAATGTTCAAAGAATTTAGCCTGTGCTGCGTACTGAGATTCGATTAAGGAGTGAATAGTCATAATGTTGAAGCGTAGTGTTTGGGAATGCGCTGGTTGATGTATTCTCTGGTTGTGTTGCGCCTTACATTATTGAAAAATTCAGCGTGGACGAGCGCAGCCAGTGTTGAGCTTTTCAAGTTGTCCCAAATTTTCGTTCTTCTTCTAGATGGATAAAAGTTACTGAAACTCCAGCTTATATCCATCTGCTGTCCATTAAAGAGCTATTTGTCAGTTTTAAAGCGCCTTTCAACCCACCCGACTGCTTTCAACCCGCCCAATTCTTCACTAAATCGGGTCTCCTTTTTACTAGGAACGTCAATGGTAAAAACAGTACTTGAGCAACTGCCATTTTTGATGAGCTTATCGCTCGGGGTTAATACGGAATCTAGTCATGATGCGCTGTAGACACAGAAGGGCAGGGCAATCGCTGCTGCCCAGAGCGTCTGCCGTACTCAAGCGCCGAATAAAGGCGATCGCAGTGCAGCCAGACGCAACTTAAAACTTGCATCAGTGAGGAAGTCAGGATGCCACGGATTGCTTTTACCTTTGATGATGATCCTAAAACAGAACCGATTGCAGGAACCCCTGAACTGTTGCGGGTAATTCGCGAACTCAATCAGCAGCAGTACAACATAAAAGTGTCTTTTTTTGTGGTCGGTGTGAATGCTAAAAAGCACCTTGATCTGCTCAAAGCAATGGCTGAGCAAGGTCATGAAATTGGCAATCACTCCTTTACCCATCGCAACCTGGCAAAGCTATCTGTGGATGAGGCTATTGATGATGTGCGTAGAAATCATGATCTCATCACCCAAACGATTCAACATTCTCCCACTTATTTCCGTGCGCCCTATGGAGCATTAACGAAGAAGCTGCATGATGAGATTGTTAGACAGTTTCCGAGCTATCGCTGCGTCGGTTGGCACACTCCCCACGATGAAAAAGATAGTGCCGATACTGCTTTTATGCAACGCATGATGGTGAGTAGAGCATTTGATGGTCGGGTCGTGCTTGCTCACACTTGGAAGCAGCCTACTCTTTATGCGATGCGTAATATCTTTACGGCTTTACGCGATCGCAGCTATCAGTTTGTCACTGTTCGTGACCTGAATGCTTTGCCTTCACATCCATTAGTGAATTAGGTTAAGAAGTTAGGTTTTCTTGTCAACATAAAACTGGGGGCGATCGCACTGATAATCTTTCAGCGATCGATGTGTCTTGAGGTTATTGTACGCCTTCAAGTGGTTCAATCAACTTTGATTTAATTCAATGTTGTATGAAGTAATTTCAGACACTTTACCCTCGGCAAAGTGGTAAATGTCACAAGATGCAACTGTAGACAATTCATTGCCAGTCGATCCGTATTCGGCGAGGCTATCTATTACTACACAGTTCTCACTGAGAATAGTTCTGAATTTGCTAAATTTTGTTTTAACCGTTGCTAAATGCGTTGCCGACTTTTCACAGGACTGAATTACATTGTCTCTGCCGTCAAACTGTTGACCACCTACATTATTCCGTCGAATATGATCTGACCAGTATGGATAAGTGAGTTCAAATTTGTGACTAGAAAATGCTTCTGCTATTTGCTTAGATGTAAGTTCCACTTATCCCCTCCTGTCTTCACCCTTATCTTTTACTCTCTATTTTACTTAGAACCCAGTTATTTGACTTTAATAATCAGCTGTTTCGCGTTCCTATTTCCTCGCCAGATGTTATTCAAATTAGTACCGAACTAAGCCTTGAAGCTCAAGCAGTGACTACATATAACTACATACAAAAAGGTGCATCATGACGCATCCCACAGGATGGCGATCGCACTGGAGTATATGCAGGCAGCAGCACCAACAATGTAAACAAACCAAGTTAGGAAAAATCCGACTGCGCGACTAGGTGAGGGACCATAGGTGGTAATTAAGCCCCATGCGTGGGCTACCCGTCCTATCGTTAGCGCACTCCCTATCAGCCAAAGCATCCAAGGCGACGAATGCATCAACTCTAAGGTTATGATAAACAACAGCCCTAATGGTACGTATTCTGTAAAATTTCCATAGGCACGTACCTTGCGCTGAAGAATGCCATCGTCAGCTTTGGTGAGCAGGGATTTTTGAGTATAGTTTTCCACAAAAGCTGCCCATTTGTTGGGACGTTCAAGGTAATTAGGCTGGTTTATAAGTGCTGCTTCAGTTTCTCCATGCCAGATGCGAGTTCGAGTACGTTCCATAACGACAATGTAAGACAAAGCAAACGCAATAAAACCATTAAGCCCAACGAAAAAGGTTGAAATGGGGATAGACATAGAACATCTAAATTGCAGACCAGTTCTACAAAATAAAGTCTTACAACCCTTTAACCAAGTCCCCAACTGGGTACAAATCTATGAAATTTGCCCCTTTGATCGAAAAAATCACTACCGTCTCAAATGAAGCACAATTGCGCTCTTGCTTCATGAGCTACGCGGGTGAGCTGGTAGGAGCTACGGCTTGGGGCTTGGATTTGCTCGATAGCCGTTTTCGAGTATTTGAGTCAGATCTTTGGGGACTGCCAGATACGTTTCGAGATCACTATCAAGATATTGGGCAAAGTGCAGATTTAGTGAGCCAACAAATGATACGGCAGCAAATTCCGGTTCACCATCTATCAGTTCAGTCTTTAGAGGATTGGCACCAAAGCGACCTTTATCAGAATGTATTCCGTATTTATGGGGTCGAACATGGCATGGTTGCACCACTAATCGGGGTCGGTCGGCTGATTGGTGGAATCTATTTTATGCGTGGGAAAGAGCTTCCTGCCTTTGGTGACCGTGATCTGATTCAAGTCAGTTCTCTATGTCAACACTTATCCGTGCGTTTAGCAACTTTGCGTCTTGCGATCGCTCCATCTATAGTCAACGGTTTAACACCACGAGAAATTGACATTGCGGAATTAGTTGCCCAAGGCTTCAGCAATCGAGAAATCGCCTTAAAGTTGAATATCAGTCGTGATGCTGTAAAACAGGTACTCAAGCGAATATTTCGGAAGCTAGACGTTTCTGCCCGTGCTGAAATGGTTGCGAAGTTAAAGGTTTGATTTCACGGGTCTAACTCTAAACACGACAAATGAGCTTTCGACAGCTACTCTAACCAAGCCCTAGCTTCATTGGTTGCCGCCATAGGGGTAGAACACACCAGCGGAAAACGACCCTGATGGGCAGGGTGGTTCGGCAACAGTAGCATCAGTAGGTTCAGTTGGGGCAGATTGAGAAGGGGTGTTAGTAACACAAATAGAGCCACTAATTGGGCTGTTGCTATAGGCTAGAGCCCGACTAGCTTCAGGAATAACAAAAATCTGAGCAGATAAACTACGGAGGTTAGATTGATTAGCTATAGCCGTCATGTAAACCTTCGTTGGTGTTACTTGAGCGATTTGGTAGCTGTAGTTATCGTCTGAGGGGGGAAGTCCTTCCCTAAATTCTCCGCCCGTGGCAGAGAATTTTACTTGGGTGTCATAAATTGAGAATTGTTCGTTAATCATCATCGATAAGTTTGCTAGGGCGGCAGACTCCAATGCTGATAAATCTGACAATTGCCCAGGCTCTGCTGCTGATTCTGATGCCGATTGACTTGTACAGGCTGAGATAGTGATTACCGTGCTGATTAAACTGAGTAGCAGAAGATAAGCTTTCATCATTTCTTTGATTTTAATATTTGGATAGTTTCTGAATCTCAAAGTAGACACAGCTGTTCCTATACAGATGCTCTATTACATAGGCTTGCGTGCAGAAAAGATAAGAAAAAGTGGAATTCGCTTACGTCGTTCATACGTTTGCCTGTCGTTAAAGTGGTTGCGTTGTGGCTTTGCTTCACGCAGTTCTTCAACCCGAAGCCCTGCAGTCTGAAGCAGATGAAAATAGTCTTCAATGGTGCGATGATATTTTTGTACAGTATTCCCCAATCAATCGGTAACCCTTACTCCGGTTGAAAAGTAGTTGTCAACCACCCAATCTTGACGGGGCGTTCCATCGACCCAACCCCGATCGCATGATGTGATCACGGGATGTCCAACCGAAAAGACAAACTGTGCTCCAGCAGCGAGTGTACGGAAGATATTGGTGAAAACTGGTGCAAGGTCAGCAACATAGTGGAGTGCAAGTCTTGCCAGTACTAGATCAAATGCTGCAGGTGGACCCTCTAAGATCAGTTCTGCATCAACTGCCTGGTATCCCAATGGAATAATGACCATGTGTTGAGAGTTACATATCTCGGGCAACCCTATTAACGGTTGGCAAAAATGGGCAAGATGAATGCTACTCATGATATTTCTTCTACAAGCAACCGAAGTATATTACTATACATAGTGTTCTGCTATTGGCGATCGCACTTCGTTAAAGGCTGATTCGCATCATGGAAGTATTAACCCTTCGAGATACGCAGAAACTCCTTGAGACTATCTGCGCCCTCCATAGTCTCAAAAATTCACAAACCTTTGCGCTAGATGGGCTTGTGGTGTTGGAGTAGTCAAGGTAGGGTGCGTTGCTGCTAAGCAAACGCACCAACTCATAATGCTTGAATGTTCAACAGTGATTCTGACTGTAGCTACACAAAGTTAAAAGCGTGTTGTTACGCACCCTGTGAGATGGCGATCGCACTGGAAAGTTACAGTTATGCCAATTGTCCTGATCTACGAGTGCAAAAGCTTTGTGCCGAGCTTGTAGATGTAGGTATCCACAGTGGTTCTGTCTTTGAGCTTCGCTGTCGTTAGGACACGCTCATAACCTTGACCCTCAAACTGATCCAGGCGAGTCCAGTGCTCAGTCAACCTCTCGGAGCTAAAGAGAAAACCTTCAATTCCGTCGCCATCCTTATCCAAGACAATGCCTGGGTAGCCAACCGCTGCACCCCAGCCTTCTGGAAGCAACATGTCAGTGACAGTTGCTGGCTCCCACTCTCTCGGAACATCCGCTAGAACGTGTTCATTGGGTCGACCTGGAGCGAGCGTTCCGTAAACGAAAAGTCGGTGGTGCATTGGAATTATTGCCTGTTGTCAACTACTCTCAAACTGCTGAAGAACGAAGGGAACTTCATTGAGTTCATTGATGATTGCATCTGCTCCTTTTGCCTCCTCCCAGTTCAAACTCCGTTTCCAAATCGCTCTCATTCCAGCATTCTTTGCACCCATAATATCCGCTTCAGGATGATCCCCAATAAACACACTCCTCTCAGAAGTTACTCCCAATTGCTTCACGGCTCTGTGGAAAATTTCTGCTTGTGGTTTTCTCACTTGCTCAATCTCAGAAATTAAGATCACCTCAAAGTAATCTTGAATTCCCAATCCTTCAATCGCACGAGTTTGAAACGTTCCTAAACCATTACTCACGATGCCCAACAAGTAGCCTTGCTGCTTCAATTCACTTAGCACTTCAACGAGAAAAGGAAATGGAACACAATGAGCCTGAAACTGTGTCTCGTAATCCTGAAGTAACGCCTGCCAACCTAAACCTCTTACCCCAAACTCTGCAACCAGTTCTTGATAAACTTCATCTTTCCAAACATGACCATGACAGTCTAGTTCGATGAATCTGCTAACGTAATCGGCTTTAGGAATGTGGCTTAAGTAGTTGCCGAGTCTGCCATATTGGGCTGCAATAAATCGCTGAATTGATGTATCCCGATCGAGCAACGTTCCATCGAGATCGAAAAGAACTGCTTCAACCATCCATCGAACTCCCAACAACTATTTCTAACTATGCTCCCACGACCGAAACGAAACAACCAACGACCGTGTTCAGAAGCTGCTACGTTTGCAGGACGATTGTTAGCTGCTATGTGATATCGCGTTAGGAAAAGCGCTATAGCGCTTTTCCTAACGATTCCTGATTATGCGAATTAGCTAGAATCAATAGCGCTGGAGGAATGATGAGCCAAAGTCCTGAAATTGGTTCAAGAGTAATTCCAACAACAGCCGTTAGAAGGAGAATCCAGCCAGGAAAATTTGGCAAGGGAACGTTGTTTGTATGCGCCCAACAGCACAATTGCCCAATTAAGAGAAGAAATGGTGTGATCATCATGCACCAAAATACATCTTCTCGGTCATAAAAAGGAGCCAATGGATGTGGTGCAACTGCATTAAACCAACCCGCCTGCACAATATCCATTAAAGGGTCAGCAAATTGCCATCCAGTGACTAAAGCATGTAAAACACCTGTACAAATTAACCAATATCCACTCACTTGAAGCATCTTCATCTCAATCCTCTCTTGCATACGCTACCGTATGGTTATAGGTTAGGATTCACATAACGTAGATGTCAATACGCTACCGTATAGTCAAGAAAAAAGAGAGTTCTAAGCTTGGACAGCAAGACTGGATTGATTTGGGTCTAAAGGTTTTAGCAGAAAAAGGAGTGGAGTCAGTGCGAGTTGAGCCAATCGCTCAACTGCTGAATGTGACAAAAGGTAGTTTCTACTGGCATTTCAAAAATCGAGAAGAGCTTTTGGAGGCGATCTTACAGGATTGGGTCAGTCGTGAAACAGACAGCATTATTGAGCAAGTTGAAGTGGAGGGCGGTGATGCTTCAACAAAACTGCTCCACTTGTTTGAACTGGCGATTCAAGATGATGGTCAGGTCGAACACGCAATTCGATCTTGGGCAGCGAACGATTCTAAGGTTGCGTTGCTACTTGAGCAAGTTGACCAGCGGCGTTTGAGCTATACCAAAACTTTGTTTTTAGAACTAGGCTTTACACCCTTTGAAGCAATGGTACGCGCTCGGATGGTTTATTACGCCTTGGTTGGAGAGTTTACCGTTAGTACCCGAACTAACCAAGCTGAACGGTTAGCTGAAGTACGGCTTCAGCATCTTATTCTCACCCGACGAGATTGATAGGTACAGTCGCTACTGATAACCGAAAGCCACCCAATCTCAACCTACCAGACTTGAAACTACAAATTACTTGCACTCAAATGATGCAATCAAAGGATTGTTAGACGCTAATAGTTGATTGAGAGATTCAAGGGCTGTTGCCTCGTCACGAACATGAGCATCGATGAACATGGCAATCGCCTCCGCCATTAAGTCCCGCAGTTGTTCTTCTGATTGGGTAGCTGGAAAGTCTAGAAATGGTCTGCCTGTTGTGAAATCGAATGGATCGGCAATCGAAAAATGGTTGGCTCCTTCTAGAAGCAGCAAATAACTGTCACTTCTGCCACCCGCGATCGCCTCTTGAAAGGTCAGCTTAACTGGTGTTGTAGCTTCTTCCCAACCCACTCCATAGCGATGGCTACTATTGGCAATAACTCCATCACGAGTTCCCCCGATTAGTAGGAGGGGTAAGGAATCTGGTAGAGATAGGATCGTGCCTGCTGCATAACCTAACTGGGTAATCGCTGCTGTATGAGCGCCATAGGCGAAAGCAGCGACAACAGATGGAAAAAAGCGTGAATCTGCGCTTTCAATTGCAACCCTGCCCCCAGCAGAATGTCCTCCCAGAATGACACCATTTAAGTCGAGCAGACCCGCCAGCACCCCTTCACCCTGGAGCCTCTCTAGCTCCCTTAGCAAAGTCGGTAAAGCAGAAGCCGTCGGAGCTGTACCATACATAGCTGGAGTCAGCATATTAATGTCAACCCCAGGAGTAAGCGCCACCATTCCAGGTAGATTTTCGGCAATCCAGGAAAATGTAACGACCACTAATCCACGCTTTGCCAACTTAACAGCCAGCCATTGATACAGTTCAGGACCGCAATTGATACCGTTGAAAAGAATAACGACCTTGAAGGGGGAGTGTTGAGCATCAGCAGGAACAATGCCTATGTCCTGCTCCTGGTCGCTACCTGTCAACTGGGCGGGGTAGAAAACCTTCAGTTGAATGTTGTTGTAAGGAGGGGCAGCATCTTCAACTGTAGCGGCTCGGAAAAATGCTCGTACATTCATAATATTGATCTTGCTACTCAAACCAACGTGGCTTTAATGCTCCTCTAAAGCATCCCCCTTTAGAGGGGCTTTACGATCAGTTTGAGCAATTATTTTGTTTCCAGGTCGCTGCTTACCTCCAACAAACGATATGACTTTGTGACCGCTAACGGTTCGGGTCAGCAGTTCCAGGGTCTTTGAACCGAACCTAAGCGGCTTCGGTTAATCCGTTGCATCCAAACTATTAGCTGGTCGTAGGATATTGATGATGGTGAAAAGCATATACTCCAGCACCAGAAATTAAACCAGCAAGCCCACCAAACTCATAGAACTGGCTATTTTGTAGGTTGTGCAGTAGTATTTCAAATTTAGACAATCTGCTAGTATCCCAACTCCGACGATCTTTATTTAGACGAGGTTCTAGCTTTTCTATTACGTACCACTGAAAGGCATTTGCTTCCTCATATGAGTCACAAATAATGTATTGCCACAGACCACCACTTAGATATGCAGAAACAATGCTTTCTCCTTTCTCGGGTTCTGGCAAAGCTATTCGTATTCGTACTTGAAGCTTCAACATTACCCTTCAAATGGTTGTTTCTAATCCTTTTAATTACATCTCGACCGTCACCAACATATATCAACATGAACTTGGAAGCCTTTTATTAAGTGCTTAAGCAACATTAATTTCAGCATTCCCACTTCAGGAAAGTATTCATTCAAATCCTACCTCATTGGATTTGGAAGTAATGTGGCTTGGTTAAGATGTAACAAGTTAAGGTTATCTAACAACTTATTGTACGGAGCTTTGCTGTAGATCTGCCCAAATTTGGATAGAGCAACGACTACTTTGCTGTAGATTTGCTAACAAGGGGTCGATCTACAGCAGCCTTGCTACGGATCTCCCTGATCTGAGGAGGATTTACAGCAAGATTCCGCGATCTGCTCAAGCTCAATTGGAGTGGACGTGGAGCAAGAAGTTCGTTGGATGGATAAAGGAGAGAGGGCGATCGCCCCCTCTCCTCCCTCTTTTCTTACCTTCTTCGATCGCGGGTCAAAATACTCATTACCTCACCAGAACTAGGAGCAGGTAACAACGGACTCCACATTCCCACTTGGGCAAAGCCACGTCGATGCAGGTCGTGAATGGTTTCTATTACGCCATCACGAGAACCGATGATCAGAACTCGCAGGCGATGCGAAGCAGTTCCCCCTATGGGGTAATCGCGCTCACTATTCTGAAGGGCAGAAACTTCTCTCTCAACAGTCGGGGCGTTGGGAGATTCCAAAAAACATTGAGACATGAGTTGTACTCCTTAAGGTTTTTGAGGAAACCCTAAAAACCTAGCCACCCCGCTTTTTTTGACACGACAAGTCGGGGTGGCTAAGGGAGTGTTAAAATTCACCGTTAGCCGCCAGACTGCTCGGTACAGTTTGGGGGTTAGCTGCTCAAGGCTGTTGCCGCAGCCTTGGGTAGCGCTAGGTCTTTGGGTAGTGTAGGGCTGTCTGTGCGTAAAATTGACAACCTTAACGTGAGAGCATATCTGAGCAAACGGTATTTAGTCAAGGTGACAGACTACGGATTTTTTTGAGAGAGAAGGGAAGCGATCGCATTCGGTTGCAGCACCGTCGCGTACAGGTCAATCAGCTTTGCCTGTAGTGCCTGCTGTGCCGGAGTCAATAGCCACTGCGGATCAAACTCATAGCCCAGACCCCAAAACAGTTCTGTTTCCCAGGTTTTAGTTGCTGTCATAGGTCAAATTTGCAGTGAATTAGGAGCGAGAAAAACTTGGGTTGGTCTGTCCTACAGAGCCATTTTTCAAAGAAATCCTGTGTAGGGAAGCTTCTCTACACAGCTGCTCGATCCAGGCACACAGTGCCATAAAATGGATGTTTAATTTACAGACGGGACTATACTGGCAAGACTGTAAGGACTTTTATTAGCGATTGCAGTCATCCTGAATACGGTTGTCATAACGACCTGGCTTTACAGGGGTGTTTGCTCTGAACCTATGACTTTTCTCTCAATCCTTTACGGCATTTTTCTGCTGAGCGTTCTGGGCATCTACTGGTCACTAGAGGCGCGATCGCTCAAGTTACTGATTCTGCTGGTTGCCAGCCTGGTCTTTTACAGTTCGCTGCAGCTCCAGTATGTGCCGCTGCTGCTATTAATGACGCTGCTCAACTTTTGGCTGGGACGGGCGATCGCTGCCCCACGCGACTGGCGCGCTCCCGAAGGCGAGGACGAGGACTGGCAGATAGCCCAACAAGATTGGAACAATCGCCGCTTAAAGCTTCTGTGTATAGGCGTTTTTCTGAACGTCTTGCTGCTAGTGAGCTTTAAGTATGTGCCGTTCCTGGTGTCTTCGGTAGGCGCAGTGTTGAATCTACCCGTAGCCCAGGAGAATGCCGCCTGGATTGGCGATCGCCTCATCGCCCCACTAGGAATCAGCTTCTTCACCTTTGAATGCATCGCGTATCTCGTAGACATCTATCGCGGTGCGCCACCGACCCGTAGTTTTCTGCTGTTTTCCAGCTACAAGCTATTCTTTCCAAAACTGATTTCCGGCCCGATCACCCGATTCCATCCCCTGGCAGACCAGATCAAGACGCTGAAATTTCCGCCGCCCAACCAAATCGTCGAAGGACTCTGGCTAATTGCTTGCGGTGCGGTGAAAAAACTGCTGCTAGCCGACCACATCGGCACTCTGGTTGACCTCAGCTTCAACAACCTCCAGCGGGCGGGCAGCGGCGACCTGTGGCTAGCGACCTTTGCCTATGGCTTACAGCTTTATCTCGACTTTAGCGGCTATGTGGATGTGGCGCGGGGTAGCGCTATTCTGCTGGGATTTGAGCTACCGCAAAACTTTAACTTCCCCTACTTTTCCACCAGTATTGCTGACTTTTGGCGACGCTGGCATATTACCCTGGGCGACTGGCTCCGCAACTATCTTTACTTTCCACTGGGCGGTTCGCGCAAGAACCTAATCCGGACTTGTGTAAATCTGGCGATCGTCATGTTGATTGCCGGAATCTGGCACGGAGCCGCCTGGGGTTTTGTGGTGTGGGGATTGCTGCACGGTCTAGCGCTCGTTGTGCATCGGCTAACCGAGGCGCAGTCTCAACGACTCCCAGCGCTCAAGAACTGGTGGCAAAGCCTCCCCGGAACAGTAACGGCCTGGGCACTCACACAATTTATGGTGTTCACCTCGTGGATTTTCTTCCGTCTGCCTGACCTGCGTGAGTCGAGTCTGGTCGTACAGCGGCTCTGGGGACATCCAGCAGACGCTCAATTTGCTCAAAAGATTTACGCAGAAGCATTAGGGAGCAATCGCCTCCAAATCACTTTTCTACTCTTACTGATCGTGGTGGGAATGGCGATCGCCTACCTGATTCAGCGAGGGCTAAAAGTGCAGTTAAACTGGTCAGTCAAAATTCTGCTGGTGCCAATTTGCCTATTTGCCGCGTGGCTGCTAGCTCCAAATGAGGCTGCGCCTTACATCTATTTTGATTTCTAATGCGGAATCCGTTCTGTAAAGAAGCACTATTTGGTGTAAGGACGAAGCACTCGGCAAAAGAATTGTGCTTCAGTGGCAGGGATTGCGACCGAATGCTTCGCCCCAACAGCTGCCGCTATTCTACAGACGAGTTTGGTATAAGTAGTAGCTGTCAAGCTTAAGGTCTTGGGTTGAAGTGCGAGACCTGACATCCCAATATTTAACTTTGGGGCGACAATTCGCGCTCTGGAGCAGTCTCCAATGGTGGACGCAGCACGAGATAGGCGATCGCCCCCAGCAATGGCACCAGTGCCACTGCCCAAAAAATTCGCTTATCCTGCAAACCCCGTCGTGCCATATCGTCACCAATCAGTGCTGGAAATAGCAGACAGAGCATACAAAAATCTAGGCTCATGACGTGGATAAAGCGATCGGTTTGCCACTGTTGAATGAAATTGCTCCAGTCTCCGGCAGTTAGACCGTAAGTGAGGAGGGCGATCGCTCCTAACGCCAGCGCCAACGCTGTCCAGCGAGAATCGAGCGGTTTGAGTAAAGCATTCTTCTCACCGACGAAAGTTGGATTGGGTTTCCGTAAAGCCAGATAAGGCAACAGAGCAAACGCGCCTACACCAAACGAAGCCGACGCAAACAGCCAAGCTGGAACCTTTTGCCCTCTGCCGTCAATAAACACTAGACAAGCGTAGAGCATTGGCAAAACGCCCATGATGTTAAACAAAGCAATCACCAGTGGATTAATGCCATCCCACTGTCCAGTAGAGAGATCTTTGATTAACGCAAACGTATCTGGCTGATTGGGCGGAGCCAGCAAAAAAGCATAGGCAGAAAAACCCGCCCACAGCAACCAAAACGCAATCCTTCTAACCATAGCCCTCGCTTTTATCTCCAATGATCGTTACACACTCTCATCTATAGCAAGATTCAGCGGGGGTGAGAAGGCGTAGGAGGAGGATATTCTTGACTGCACTTCAGAGCAACTCTAGGTAGTAGAAGCAACCCTTAGCTGCAATTCAGGCAGCTAAGGGTTTGCGTATCTCTAAAGTATGCGTGTAGCGCTGCTATGTAATCAGAATTGCAGTCATCATATCAAAGTAGCGACTTGATTTATTACATGAACAACTTGCTCATAGCTCTGCCTGTCTCCTCGTTGCTGAAATAACTCTGCCGCTCGTTGAATGTTAGGCAGCCCATCCTGCTTCCTGCCCTGATTAACATAAAAACTGCCGAGGTTGAAGTGTGCCTCAGCTAGGTAGGGGTCAAGCTTGATCACCTGGTTGAAGTCAGCAATGCAGGCGTCATTTTTCATGTCAAAGTACATTCCGCCCCGGTTGTAGTAATAGTCAGCAACTCTAGGATTGAGTTGAATTGCCTGAGATAAATCTGCCAGCGCATATTGCCTCTGCCCCAATCCTTGATAGGCTGCGCTGCGATAGTAATATAAATCAGCCAGTTCTGGTTCTAACTGAATTGCCTCAGTGAGGTAACTGAGCGCTTGCTGGAAGTTTTCTGCATTCTGCGCCTCGGCTGCTTGTTGAATCAACGGCTCAACTGGTGAGTGCCTGGAGGCAATTCCTGAGCGATAGTGATTTTGAATTCGAGGTAGCGCATCGTCGGCTAGATAACAAGTTTCAGTTGAAAGACACAGATCGATCGCACTCTCAAAATCCGCTAAAGCTTGGGGAATATGATCGAGTTCCAGGTTGATTTGCCCTCGTGTGTAGTAAGAGTTAGCTAACGAGGGATCAATTTGAATGCTGTAAGTTAACTCCTCTAATGCTCGTTGTCGATCGCCCAAAAGATAATACGCCAGTCCACGGCTACCATAAGCTTCAACCAGATCAGGAGTAAGCTGAATAGCCTGAGCAAAGCAGGCGATCGCACTCTGGTAGTCCTGCATCGCGATACAAACGTTGCCCCAGGCAGAGTACGCTAATGCAAAATTAGGATCTAATGCGATCGCTTGTCGGAGATCAGCGATCGCTCCTCGATAATCCTCACGCTTAAACTTCTCAACGCCTTGATTCAGGAGATTGTTTGGAGTTTCTGGAGGAACTTTTGACGGAAGATAGGATCTTCCATCCAGGTCAGTTGAGTCAGAGAAATCAGGTTTACTCCACAAGGGGTTGGACTGTTGGTCAATTTTGACCGTCACCTCATGGTTACCGCGTTGCCCAGGATTACCTAGTGTGGGAACCCCTCGGTTCTGCAAGGTGAAGACCGTGTTGGGCTGGGTTTGTGGAGGGATAGTCAACGTTGTCGCTCCATCAAGGGTGTTGACCTGTATGCCGCATCCAGAGAGCGCTTGTTGAGCGCTAATCGTCACTTCTGATGATAAGTGGGTTCCCTCCCGCTGAAATTCAGGATGTGGACTCACAAACAGGTAAACATACAAATCACCAGCTTCACCACCATTTTCTCCAACATCTCCTTCTCGTGAAACTCTGAGACGAGTCCCCTGATCAACCCCTGCTGGAATAGTAATCGTCAAGTTTTTGGCGATCGCAGTTCGACCACTTTCCCCACAGGTATTACAGATACCTGGCTGCATTCCTAGCCAACTGCCAATGCTTCGTCGTTGCCCAGAACCTTCACAAGCATGGCACCTTTCTAAATGGCGAATCCGAATTATTTCTTCTCCACCCAAAACTGCCTTACGAAAATCCAATGTCAAATCAAACTGTAGATCTTCGCCGCGCCGCGCTACCATGTTTCAGCCCTTGGTTGTCTAATGTGTACATACATCTGGGATAAAGTACAGTTAGTTACCTAAACCCCAAAGCATTTGGACATATACAGTAGATTCAATTGCAGAAACAGGATTTACGTATTGAGTGCAGTATCCTAATTGCTGGGAGCAGCACTTTTGGGTGGGCGAAGAGGCAGGCGCACCTGAAAGCGTGTATCCCCAGGCTTTGACTCAAAGTGAACATCACCCTTGTGTTGACCGACGACAACGCGGCGAACGATGTCTAGTCCTAACCCTGTGCCTTTGCCAACTTCTTTTGTGGTAAAAAACTGTTCAAATATGCGGGGTTGGATATCAGCAGGAATGCCCCCTCCGTCATCAGCAATCTCAATCAGGACGCGATCGCCCTCTAGCGCAGTGCGAATCCACAGATGTCCCTTTCCCTGAGTTGCATCGACGGCATTATCAATCAAATTTGTCCACACCTGGTTTAGCTGAGGTCCGTAGGCACAAATTTTAGGTAAGTCACCGTACTCACGTTTGACCGTCATTCCATATTTCAACTTATGTTTCAGGATAGTGAGTGTATTGTTAATGCCCTCATGTATATCCAACTCTTGAAGCTGTGCCTGATCCATGTAGGAATAGCTTTTCATCGCTGTCACCAGTTCAGACATGCGGGTTGAACCAAGCTTAATGTCTTCTAAAAGCTTGATTCCAGTCAGCGTTGCTTCTAGCCAGGTCAAAACGCTGCCCAAACAGTCTGGCTCGATGTGCGTCATGATTTCATCTAGCCGCTCTGGGTGTAGATTAGCCGTGACTAGCATTGGGGCAAGTTTCCAGCCATTCTCGACATCATGGGCTTCTAGCCAATCGGCGATCGCATCTTCTGCTTCACTTTGGGCGATCGGGTCAAACAGACAGCCCTGCTTAGCGGACTCTGTCGCCTGAAGATATAGGTCGCTCAAAAACTTAATCCGGTCTGCCGTCATCGGCTGCTCGTGTAGCTTGAGCGCCAGGTTAGGGAGTTTTTGCAACACCTCTTCCAGGTAAAATACATTCCGTTTAACCGCTGCTGCTGGGTTGTTTAGCTCATGGGCTAGCCCCGCAGAGAGGGTCCCAAGGGAAATCAGCTTAGCCTGCTGCTGAGTGACCGACTCGTGAATTTGCGATCGCTGCGCCGAAATTTTTAAAATGCTGCGGAAGATCGACGGACAGATTCTCAGCATTTCCCAGAAGCCCTCCGGAGTCAACTTGTAGAGATGCACACGGGTTACGGTTCGCCCTGTTGTGGGATAGGCTTCATCTAACAGCAAAATCAGTTCTGCAAAAACGTCTCCCTTGCCTAACGTCACTGCATGAGCCGATTCCCCCTGCACTTCTTTTGTCCAGGTGGTTTCTCCCTGCAAAATCACATAAAAGCCATCCGCCGGGCTTCCCTGAGCGGCAATCAACTCTCCTGGCTCTAGCCAAACTTCAGTACCCTGCTCAGCGAGCCACTGCAACTGTTGATCGGGCAAATGGGCAAACAGTGACACCTGGCGCAACATCTCTTTGATGTCAGTCATCACAGCACCTCAGATTGAGCTAAGCCCAGCTTACTTCATGAAACCGCGAGAAATCCTGCGCTAAGACAGATGAGAAACGTCATTGCAAAAGTTTAATCTGCTAATGGTTGGAGCCTTATACCGTTTTGCAAGTTCCCAAAAGTTCTTGCTGAGTGAACTTCCAGCGGTTTGTTTGAATTCAAACATTTTAGCTCTAAACTATCTAATTCCTCATCTTTTTGAGCAATTTACCTATCTAAAGATATAGCCATGACTTCTCTACAAGAACCTGTTGCCCGACGGAGCCGATCTTTCGTTACCTTGATCTGTGGTTCTGCTGCGCTGGGTGGTTTTCTATTTGGTTTTGATACGGCAGTGATCAATGGTGCGGTTGCAGCGATACAAACCGCCTTTGGTGCAAACAGCGTACAGATCGGGCTTGCTGTCTCTCTAGCACTTTTAGGATCAGCCGTTGGGGCATTTTACGCTGGACACATTTCAGATCGGTTGGGTCGAGTCAAAGCGATGATCATCGCTTCCATATTATTTACCGTGAGCGCCATTGGATCTGGACTGGCATTTGGAATTTGGGACTTTATTTTTTGGCGAATTTTAGGAGGGGCTGCGGTTGGCGCAGCTAGCGTGATTGCCCCTGCCTACATTGCAGAAGTCTCGCCTGCTGCATGGCGCGGCAGAATGGGTTCTCTGCAACAGCTTGCCATTGTGGTTGGAATTTTTATTGCTCTGCTGTGTGACTACTTTATTGCAGTCGGAGCAGGGTCGGCTGAGTCACCGTTCTGGTTTGGCGTTACAGCCTGGCGCTGGATGTTTTGGACAGAAATTCCCCCGGCAGTTCTCTATGGCATAGCGGCGTTGCGAATTCCAGAGTCGCCTCGTTATTTGGTGGCTCAGCACAGAGAGTCAGAAGCCATTCAGGTTCTCTCCAAGATTGAGAAAGGAGACATCTTGCAGAAGGTGCGTGATATCCAGCAAACGGTGATGCGAGAGCGTAAATCTAAGTTCTCAGACTTAGTGAGTCGCAGCGGTGGACTGTTGCCCATTGTCTGGTTGGGAATGGGACTATCAATCTTTCAACAGTTTGTCGGAATTAACGTCATCTTTTACTACAGCAGCGTGCTGTGGCGATCGGTTGGCTTTACAGAGGCAGATTCACTTTGGATAACGGTGATTACGTCTGTCACTAATATTGTGACGACGCTAATTGCGATCGCCTTTGTCGATAAATTTGGTCGAAGACCGCTACTACTGATCGGCTCCATTGGCATGTTTCTCACCCTAGGAACACTCGCTGCTTTGTTTGGCAATGCGCCTGTTGATGCCGCAGGCAATCCGGCTCTGAGCGATACGTCAGGACTTATCGCCCTGGTTGCAGCCAATGCCTATGTGTTCTGCTTTGGGTTTTCTTGGGGTCCAATTGTCTGGGTCTTGCTGGGAGAAATGTTTAATAACAAAATACGGGCGATCGCTCTGTCTGTTTGTGCTGCCGTGCAGTGGATTGCCAACTTCCTCGTATCAACGACCTTCCCTCCCCTATTGGAGTCCTTTGGCTTGGGCACTGCCTATGGTTTGTATACCATCGCTGCTGCTATCTCATTTTTCTTTGTGCTCCTCCTGGTCAAAGAAACCAAGGGCAAAGAGCTAGAACAAATGTAGCGAAGGAAATTTCCGTGAAGGGTTACCTACTTCTGAAGATACAAGGGGCGGTTCGCGAACCGCCCCTATGCAAAACGTATCTTAGCGACGGATATTTATTCCTCCTGTAGAGGTATTTTGCAAACACCCTAAAAACTCCAAGCATCGAATTTGCGGTGTTCTCAACGCGATTAAAAATTGTATCTATAGCTACAGAATATTGCCTAAACGATAAACAAGCCTTACAATCCGTATAAGATAATACTATTTATAACGGTTATGAATTCTGGGGCAGATTTAGATTGGGAAGAAGCATTTGAATATAGACCGGGGCAAATCGTTGAATTAAAAGCCCAACCTGGCACCTTTGATACAATCGCCGATTACGAGGCAATGATGGTGCCGCCCATCTGGTTGGTGAATGATTCACATCCCCGCTATCCCCATGAGCTGCGCGTGATTGCTCAGCCACCGATGGAAGACAATCCTTTAAGACCTCAGTGTCCGTTAAACCTGGAAAAGGTTTATGCCTAACAACCGATGAATTTTTATCCATGCTCGTGCGAAATAAGGTAGTAAAGCTGCCCTCACTAAATACCACGAGCAGGAAAAATTCTTATGGTAAAGATTGGCTACCATGCTTCCCATGAACAGTTCAAGCCGAGTGAACTGCTGAAGTACGTGCAACTGGCAGAGCAAGTAGGCTTTACCCATGCTCTTTCCTCTGATCACTTTCATCCTTGGACTGAGCAGCAAGGACAAAGTGGTTTTGCCTGGTCGTGGCTAGGGGCAGCTATGCAGGCAACAAACCTTTCCTATCGAGTAGTTTGTGCGCCTGGGCAGCGATATCATCCTGCAATTATTGCTCAGGCCTCAGCAACTCTAGCTGAGATGTTTCCCGATCGCTTCTGGATCACGGCTGGTAGCGGACAGGCGCTCAACGAAACGATCACAGGCGATAAGTGGCCGATCAAAAGCGATCGCAATACTCGGCTCAAAGAATGTGTGGATATCATGCGATCGCTCTGGGCGGGCGAAACCGTAACTCACCGCGGACTAGTCTGTGTTGAAGAAGCCAAACTTTATTCCCGTCCTGATACTCCGCCGCTAATCATCGGTGCAGCCGTGACCGCTAAAACCGCAGAATGGCTGGGTAGTTGGGCTGATGGACTGATCACGATTTCGCGCCCACCCGACCAACTTAAGGAAGTGGTAGACGCTTTCTGTCGAGGTGGTGGAGCCGGAAAACCAATGTTGCTGAAAGTCCAACTTTCCTATGACCGAGATGAAACAGCCGCCCGCCAAAAAGCTCACGAACAGTGGCGCAGTAACATTTTTGAAAATGTATTGATGACAGAACTGCAATCCCCTCGTCAGTTTGAGGTTGCGGGTCAATTTGTGCAACCCCATGAGTTAGATGGATCCGTTCGCATTTCTGCCGACCCTCAGCAACATATTGATTGGCTGAGACAAGATATTGAGTTGGGGTTCAGCGAACTGTTACTGCATAACGTCAACCGTGAACAACAACAGTTTATTGAAGTCTTTGGTGAGAAAGTGCTTCCGGCACTTCAGCCTGTATCGGTTGGCTAGGTATTGACTAGATACATTCCACAAACAACATCCCCTCTATGAGAGTGTTCAAATTTTTGTGTAGGTGTGAGCATTTTGTCCGCACTTACACAAAAATCAAATCAGTCCCCCCCTCTGTAGAGTAGCGGTATCGGTAGATACTGTGCATGTAGGTTGAAGTCAAGCAGGTTGAGGAGTTATGTCAGTTTGGGGTCAAAGGGCTTCTGCGAATGCAAGACCCCGAAGACCCAACGAATGACCTTGTGC